>JAUYAO010000015.1 GCA_030692565.1 Nitrospira sp. | reverse complement strand
TGCGACCCCCGGATCGACGGTGGTCGTGAGCGGCAAAGGGTTGGGCGCGTTCAAATCCGTCCAGTTCAATAAAGTGACCTTTGCCGGGATGCCGGCGCTGATTCAGCGCTGGGAATCCGACCTGGTCGAGGTGAAGGTGCCGTTCAAGGCCACGACCGGTCCGGTCGAGATGCTGATCGGGAAGAAGAAACTCTCCGCCGGGACGTTCACGGTGGTGACGCCGCGTATTCAGTCCATCACCCCGACCGAGGCCGAACGGGGCACGCTGGTCACGATCACCGGCGAGCATTTCGGCGCCACGGCCGGCGCGCGCGATCCGAATACGATGTTCGGCGTGAACGATGTGGTGATCGGCGGCGTCGTGGTGCGGCCGCGCCGGTGGAAAGACGACCAGATCGAGGTCGAGATTCCCACGAATGCCGCGCCCGGGGACGTCGTCGTGCGGTTGGCCTCCTCCGATCCCTTGCCCGACGGCTCCTGTTGCGCGCCGGTCGACTATGTGACGAGCAATGCCGTGTCGCTCGCGCTGGTGCCCAGTGTCCGGGTCGATCCGATGAGCGGGCCGGTCGGCACCAAGGTGGTGTTGTTCGGCCAGGGATTCGGCACCAAAGGGGCCGAGGATGCCGTGGTGATCGGCAGCAGTCTCGCGACGATCGCCCAGTGGAAAGACGATGTGATCGTGGCGCATGTGCCGCTCGGAGCCGACACCGGGCCGCTGGTGCTGAAACGGCAGGGAAAAGAACGGGCGCTGGGGACGTTTACCGTCCATGTGCCCAAGGCCCTGCCCGTGACGCCGGCCAGTGCCCCGATCGGCACGCTGCTCCGGATCAATGGCGAGCATTTCGGGTTCTACTCCGAAAGCGGGTCCACGCCCTACAGTTTCATGGACTTCAACAAGGGCGAGAATCGTGTCGAGATCGGCGGCGTGCCGGCAGTGATCTACCGGTGGCACGACGACCGGATCGATGTCTGGGTGCCGTTCAGTGTGAAGAGCGGTCCGGTCAAAATCTACCGCAGTGCAACGAAGCCGAAGGCCGATGGGTCTTGCTGTCAGGAGCGCGGCGAACTCGTCACCGAAGCCGGCCCCTTTACGCTGGTCACCCCGGTGGTGGACTCCTATACGCCGAAGTCCGCCGGGTTGGACGATCTGGTGACGATCAAGGGCAAGGGGTTCGGCACGTTCCTGAAGACGGCGGAGCATACCGGGCTGGAATTGAGTCAGAAGGCCTATAAGCGGCGGCTGGATGTGGAGATCAATGAGCCGGATTCCGGGAACACGGTCATCTCCAACGTCTCGCGGACGGAGGTGCTCTTCAATGGCGCGGCGGCCCTCGTCCAATCCTGGACCGATACCGAGATTGTCGTGAAAGTCCCCCATCGCAATTTGTACGGGATCGGGAAGCGCGGGGCGTTCTTCGACGATCTCTCCACCGGCCCGCTGGTGGTCCGGCGGGGCTCGTGGGATGTGTTGCCGGACGGCACGTGCTGCTCGCAGAAGCAATGGCTGACCATTGAGGCCGGGTCGTTTACGATCGAGGCGAAGGGACTGCCCGACAAAGGCTATTGGGAGAATAACCGCCCCGATGCCAGCACGAACCAATAAATGGAGAACAGGGGAATGGTTGTGGGAAGTTACCGAGGTGTGATGAGGACCGTCCTCTGTGTCTGCATGTCGGTTGTTCTGTTCATGCCGGGATTAGCCCTGAGTGCGGAGCCTTCCGTGCTTGCGACTCTTCAGAAGACCAACACGCCAATGACGCTGATGGCTGTGCAGTTCAAGGATGCCAAGCTCGGCTGGGCGGTCGGTTCCGGCGGCGCGCTGTTCAGCACGACTGACGGCGGGAAGAAATGGAAGAAGCAGGTAAGCGGGACGTCGGCGTTGCTGACGAGTCTCTACTTTATCGATGGGAAAACCGGATGGGTCACGGGATCGGCTGGAACGCTCAGGCAGTCGGTTAACGGAGGAGAGACCTGGACTGGGCGTCCGCTGGAAACACAGCAACCGCTGTACGGGGTTCATTTTCCTTCGGCGACCCACGGATGGGTGGTTGGCGGCGGGGGCACGATTCTCCATACGACCGACGGCGGCGCCCACTGGGTTGAACAGGCGAGCGGGACGAGTGCGGCGCTGTACGCCGTGCAGTTTCTCGATGCCCAACGAGGGACGGCGGTGGGTGCGCTCGGTACCGTCTTAGCGACCCGCGACGGTGGCCGTACCTGGGTGCCGCAGGTCTCGCAGGGGGCGGTGACACTCTTCGATGTCTTCTTTACTGACGAATCGACCGGGTGGGCGGTCGGCAATGCCGGCGCGCTTTTTCAAACGAACGACGGCGGCGCCAAGTGGGTGGATCGCACGTTGCCTTGCGGGAAGACCTGCACCAAGGTGATCGATCTGTTGAAGGTCCGCTTCACCAGTCCTCAAGATGGATGGATTGTCGGCGAGCGGGGCATGATGTATCGCACAACGGACGCGGGCTATTCGTGGAGTGACGGCACGCCCATTGCGCCGGTCTCGTTGTTTGGTCTGACCTTTTCCGATGCTTCCCACGGTTGGGCGAGCGGGGAGAACGGGACGGTGGTGCATCTGCAGGCTGGTAAGTAGAAACGTTTCCTAGCCCAGGGCTCCCAGGCGGCTCTGTAGAATCCCTACGGTAACAATGGCAGCGGTCTCGGCCCGCAGAATGTGTGGTCCGAGCGTCATCAGTGTGGAGCCGGCCTGTTCAGCCTGCGCCACCTCTTCTTTCGACCATCCGCCTTCAGGTCCGATCAGTACCAAGACAGACTCGTTGTTGCCCTCAGGAAGCTCGATCCTGTCTAAGCTTTTCCCTTCCCGCCGTTCGGTCAGGATGAGCGAGAGTGCCGGAGCAGAGTGGCTGGCCAGGCATGCAGCCAGAGTCTGGGGTTGGGCGATGACAGGCAGGTGCCACTGTTCAGATTGTTGGGCGGCTTCCAGCGCGATGCGTTGCCAGCGGGCGAGCTGCGCGTCGAGGCGCTCCGGCCTGAGTTGCACGATGGTGTGCCGGCTCTGGAGCGGAATGATTTCACTCACACCCAGCTCCGTGGCTTTCTGAATCACCCAATCCATCTTTTCACCCTTGAGCAGCGCTTGGGCAAGGCGCAGGCGGGGAGCGGTACGTACCGGTTCCTGGCTGGTGCTGAGAATGTGTCCGGTCAACTCTTGCTTGGTGACGCGCGTGAGTTCCATCAGGTAGCGAGTGCCCTGTCCGTCGCAGACCCAGATCTGTTCGCCGAGCTCCAGCCGAAGGCTGTCCCGCAAATGCGTCTGGAGCGACGGGGGCACGGTAATAGTGGGCGTCGTGATGGCGTCGGGGGGAAGGAAAAACACAGGCATGGAGGGCTCAGTCGGTCGAACGAACCGAGTGCGTCGGCGCTATTCGAAGAAGGTCTTCATCTTATCGAAGAAGCCGTCGCCGTCGGCTTCCATGACCATGCCGCTCTCTTTGGCAAACTCGGTCAGCAGTTCTTTCTGTCGAGCCGTGAGCTTCGTGGGAATTTGGACTTTGATGGCGTAGAGCTGGTCCCCGGTTTGCCCACCCTTGAGGCTCGGGATCCCGAGTCCTTTGAGGCGCATCACTTTGTCGTATTGTGTGCCGGCTGGAATCTTGATGACGGTATTGCCCTTCAGTGTCGGGACTTCGATCTTTCCACCGAGCGTGGCCGTGATGAAGTTGATCGGTACATCACAGAGAATATCGACGCCTTTGCGCTGGAAGACCGGATGGGGCTTGACGGTGACGGCGACATAGAGATCGCCAGGGGGGCCGCTGTTTGCGCCATGCTCGCCCTCATTGGTGAGGCGTAAACGCATGCCGGTTTCAATCCCGGCGGGAATGTGAACGGCGATCGTGCGTTCCCGATAGACTCGCTGGCGGCCTTGGCAGGTCCCGCAAGGCTCTGTGATAATTTGTCCGGCTCCCTCGCACTGGCCGCAGGGGCGGCTGACGCTGAAGAATCCCTGCTGGAAGCGGAGCTGGCCGGCCCCTTTGCAGCTGGGGCAGGTCTTAATGGAGGCCGCCGATTTTGCGCCGGTCCCTTTGCAATCGCCGCAGGTTTCCCAACGCGGAATCTTGAGCTTGGCTTCTTTCCCGTAGACGGCTTCCTCGAAGGTGAGCTCGAGGTTGTATTGCAGGTCGTTCCCGCGCTCAGCGCGACCGCCGCCGCGTTGGCCGCCGAAGAAGTCTTCGAAAATGTCGTTGAAGACGTCGCCGAATCCGCCGCCTGCGTTGAACCCGTCGAAGCCCTGTCCCTGCTGGCCGCCGGCATGTCCGAACATGTCGTAGCGTTTGCGCTTTTCCTGGTCGCTCAGCGTTTCGTAGGCTTCGTTGATTTCTTTAAATTTGGCTTCGGCGTCTTTCTTCTGGGCGTCGCCCGGGTGCAGGTCGGGGTGGTGCTGACGGGCCATCTTGCGATAGGCCTTCTTCAGCTCTTCGTCGGAAGAGGTCTTCTCAACACCGAGAATGTCGTAATAGTCGCGTTTTGACACAGGAGTTCGTACCGGGTGAAAAGCAGAGAAAGACCGAGTTCCCTCCGTGAGGAAACTCGGTCACTTCTGACGTTATTGTAAACTACTTCTTCTCTTTGTCTACTTCTTCGAATTCCGCATCCACGACTTTTTCATCGGTCTTGGTCTCAGCCGAGGCTGACGCATCGGCTCCCGATCCCGGTGCGGCGGTCGCTGCGGCTTTCTTATACATCTCTTCCGCCAGCTTATGCGAGGCGGTCATGAGGGTCTGGGTGGCTGATTCGATGGCGTCCGGTTCGGTCCCTTCGAGAGCCGTCTTCAACGCCGCCACGGCATCCTGAATCTTGGTCTTTTCTTCCGCATCGACCTTGTCGCCGTACTCTGTCAGATTTTTCTCGGTCTGATAGATCAGGTTATCGGCCTGGTTCTTGGCTTCGGCCAGCTTGCGCCGCTTCTTGTCGTCTTCGGTATGGGAGGCTGCGTCCTTGACGAGCTTTTCGACTTCTTCCTTGCTGAGACCGCTGGAAGCCGTGATCTTGATCGACTGCTCTTTCTGCGTCGCCAGATCCTTCGCCGAGACGTGCACGATGCCGTTCGCATCGATATCGAAGGTCACCTCGACTTGCGGCATTCCGCGTGGTGCGGGCGGAATACCGACCAGATCGAACTGGCCGAGCAGTTTGTTATCGTTCGCCATTTCCCGTTCGCCTTGGAAGACGCGAATGGTGACGGCGGTCTGGTTGTCGGCCGCGGTCGAGAAGACCTGGCTCTTCTTGGTCGGGACGGTGGTGTTGCGTTCAATGAGCTTCGTGAAGACGCCGCCCAATGTTTCAATGCCTAGGGAGAGTGGGGTGACGTCCAGCAACAGCACGTCCTTCACTTCACCCTTGAGCACGCCGCCCTGCACGCCGGCGCCGATGGCGACGACTTCGTCAGGGTTGACGCCGCGATGGGGCTCTTTTCCGAAGAACTCCTTCACGACTTGAATGACCTTCGGCATGCGGGTCATTCCGCCGACCAGCACGACTTCCTGAATATCCTTGGCGGAGACGCCGGCATCGGACAAAGCCTTGCGGCAGGGTTCGATGGTGCGCTGGATCAGGTCGTCGACCAGTTGCTCCAGTTTCGCCCGGGTCAACTTGATGACCATGTGCTTGGGGCCGCTGGCATCGGCCGTGATGAACGGCAGATTGATTTCCGTCTCCGGCGAAGACGACAGCTCGATCTTGGCGCGCTCGGCGGCTTCCTTCAGCCGCTGCAAGGCCATCCGGTCTTTCTTGAGGTCGATGCCCTGATCTTTCTTGAATTCGTCGACGAGCCAATCCATGACGCGCTGATCGAAGTCGTCGCCGCCGAGATAGGTATCGCCGTTGGTGGACTTGACTTCGAAGACGCCTTCGCCGATTTCGAGGACGGAGACGTCGAAGGTTCCGCCGCCGAGATCGTAGACGGCGATCCGCTCGTCTTTCTTTTTGTCGAGACCATAGGCCAGCGATGCGGCCGTCGGTTCGTTGATGATACGCAAGACGTTCAGCCCCGCGATCTGACCCGCATCCTTCGTCGCCTGGCGCTGGCTGTCGTCGAAATAGGCCGGGACGGTCACGACCGCTTCCGTGACCTTTTCTCCAAGATAGTCTTCCGCCGTCTGCCGCATCTTCTGCAAAATCATCGCGGAGACTTCCGGCGGGCTGTAGGATTTGCCGCGGATGACGACATGCGCGTCGCCGTTATCGGCTTCCACGACTTTGTAGGGGAGCCGCTTCATCGCTTCCTGAACTTCGCGGCTCTTGAACTTGCGGCCCATGAGGCGCTTGACGGAGAAAATCGTATTTTCCGGGTTGGTGATAGCCTGGCGCTTGGCGATCTGGCCGACGAGCCGCTCCGCCTTCTCGGTGATGCCGACGATGGACGGGGTGGTACGTGCGCCTTCTGCATTGGCGATGACGACGGGGTCGCCGCCGCTCATAATCGCGACGCATGAGTTGGTGGTGCCGAGGTCGATGCCGATAACTTTGCCCATGAGTAAACTCCTTCCTTCCCGATATCTGCGTCTAAATAAACCCGATGGTTTGTTCGTTCCCGGAGGCTAACTATCGGCCTCTGCCGGACCAGATGACACACTGACCATCGCTGCGCGGAGAATTCTGTCGTGCAGACGATAGCCTTTTTGAAATTCGTCGAGAACGTGATCGCTGGGAACCTGGTCCGATGGCACTTGAGAGACGGCCTGATGGGATCCCGGGTCAAACGGCTTCCCCACGCTCTCAACGGCTTGTACGCCGAATTTGCCAAGGGCGCCGGTCAACTGTTTCAAGGTGAGATCCACACCCTGGACTAAGGCCGCACTGCTTCCCTTGTCATGGGCCGCCTTAATGGCTCGTTCCATGTTGTCGACGACCGGGAGGAGTTCTTTCAAGAGCTGTTCGTTTCCGAACTTGATCTGCTCACGCTGGTCTCGTTGGGCCAGGCGCTTATAGTTCTCGAACTCGGCCGCGAGGCGCAGGTACTTTTCGTTCAGCGCTTTACACTCGTCTTCTTTGGCGGCAAGGACGACCTGCATCCCGCCGTCCTGACCTGGGTCGGTGGTGCTTCCGTTCTCTAAGTTGTCAATTGTATTGGTGTTGTCTTGATCGTCGCTCATTATTCTTCCTCTACAGGGGTGCAGATATCCATAAGGAAGTGGAAGTCAACGGGGGAGGAAAGAAATTTCTGAGAAAAATGATGGGGATAACGTGACGGCTAGGCCCACGTTGAGGATGAGGTTCCGCGAGCCCGGCGGTAGAGGAGTTCCAGGCCTTCAAGGGTCAGTAACGGCTCGATGCGTTTAATGGAGGTCGTCTCCGGAGCGATGACCGAGGCCAGACCTCCCGTTGCGATGACCAGGCATGTCCGCCCGAGTTCCTGTTCCATGCGCCGGACGAGCGCATCGACGAGTCCGGCATATCCGAAGAGCAGACCGGCCTGAATGCTGCTGGCGGTATCGGTGCCGATGACGGTTTTGGGACGGGCGAGTTCGACCTTGCTGAGTTTGGCGGCCCGGGCAAAGAGCGCTTCAGCCGAGATGCCGATGCCCGGGGCGATGACCCCGCCGAGATATTCCCCGGTTTGAGTGACGGCGCAGAAGGTCGTGGCCGTGCCGAAATCTACGATGATGAGGTCGGTCTTGTACTTATGATAGGCCGCGGCGGCATTCACGATGCGGTCGCTGCCGATTTCTTTGGGATTGGCATACTTGAGCGTGAGGCCGACATCCATTTCCGACGACACCACCAGAGGCGTGCGGTGAAAGTAGGTTTCGACCATGGCGTCAAAGGTGCCGGTGAGGGCCGGCACGACACTGGAGATGATGGCGTCTGTGACCTGTTGAGGAGTGCGTCCGCTTCGGGCCAGGAGGTTCAGGCAGAGCACCCCATACTCATCGGCCGTGGTCTTCGGATCCGTCGCCAACCGCCAATGGGCCACCAGCGTCGAGCCTTCAAAGATGCCCCACACGACGTTGGTATTGCCGATATCGATGACGAGTAACATGCTGCCTATTGTACTTCGTGTCTTGGCGGTTTCGCTAGCTTCGGACGTGAATCACATCGCCCGCCCGGACCTCGACGAGAGCCTTGTCCATACCAGCAGCGGTTGCGGAGGGTTTAACTTGCAATGTCCCGTCGGCGGTGATGGCGACGGCGGTTCCGAGGAGTTCTTCATTGGCCCCAAGGACCACGCGAACCTGTCGACCGAGGGTCGTGCAACGACGTATGTAGGCCTGCAGTAACCGGGATGGGCCATGGTCACGCAACTCATCGAGGCTCTGTTCCAAGTCCAGGAGGAGCTGCGCAAGCAGCCTGTTCCGGTCAATGAGCCGGTGTGAGGATTCGAACAGTGATGTCGCGATCGGCCGCAATTCGTTGGGAAACATTTCGCCCGGGACATTCACGTTCAGTCCGATTCCGATGACCACGATGGGGTTGTCTGGGACAGCCAGCGAGCTTTCACAGAGAATACCGCCGACTTTCCGTTCGTCCAAGAGGAGGTCGTTTGGCCATTTCAGCGCGAGTGATGTGGCGGCGACGGTTTGCACGGCCTCGGCCACCGCCAGTGCCGTCGTCAAGGGAACCCATGAGAGCCAGTCCGCCAGGGAAAGTCCTCGGCCCAGACCGCGGACGATGATCGAACAGGAGAGGTTCAATCCCGTCGGGGAGAACCATGTTCGCGCATGACGGCCCCGTCCGGCCGATTGAGCCTCTGCAATCACGACGGTGCCGTCCTTTGCGCCATCCTGTGCGAGCGACATGGCCTCTGAATTTGTCGAGGCTAGGGATTGGTGAATGTGCAGCTGCTGGCCCAATCGTTTGGTCGCAAGAGTGCTGCGAATGTCGTCGAGTGTGAGAGGAGAAGAGGAGGCGGACACGGCTTAGTTACGTCGCCGCCGTGGACGGCGGACCGGCGTCAGTTCCAGACTCATGTTGGCGGCAGGGGCCGAATGTGTGAGGGCGCCGATCGAAATGCGATCCGCGCCGGCCTGCGCCATGGCCCGCACGTTCTTGAGCGTAATGCCGCCGGAGACTTCCACGATGGCCCGCCGCCGGATCAGGGCAACAGCTTGTTTGACCATCGCCGGGGTCATATTGTCGAGGAGAATGATGTCGGCTTTTCCGGCGACGGCTTGGCGAACCTCCGCCAACGATTCCACCTCCACGATCAGCGGGACCGTGCGGGAGGTGTCACGATGGGCGAGTCGGCAGGCTGTACGGACGCCTTGTGTGCCTTTCTGGAGCAATGCGAGATGGTTGTCTTTAATCAGCAGGCCATCGCCGAGCGAGAAACGATGGTTGGTGCCGCCCCCTAGTGCGACCGCCCATTTCTGTAATGATCTCCAGCCTGGCAGAGTTTTCCGGGTGTCGAGAATTCGAGCGGGGGTGTGGCGGACTGCTTGGCAGAACGTGTTTGTGAGCGTCGCGATTCCGGACAGATGTTGGAGAAAGTTCAACGCGACCCGTTCCGCCTGGAGAATCGAACGGCCGTCCCCTTCAATGTCGAGGAGCGCCGCGCCGGTGGGGATGCGGTCGCCGTCATGGGAATGCGTCGTGAGCCGGAGCGAGGGGTCGACCATCAGGAAGGTCTGTACGGCCGCCGCGAGTCCGGCCACCACCATCGGTTGTTGGGCGATGATCGAGGCCTGAGCCGGGACCGGTTTGGAGAACAGGGCCGTGGTGGTGAGGTCGCCCTCTCCGAGGTCTTCTTCGAGTCCGGCACGCACGGTCCGGCGGATATCGGCGGCGGGAAGTTGGATCATCGATCAAGCTCCCAGCATGGCACGGAGTTGTTGTTCGCTGCTCATCAGCATGGCGCGATCACGGGTGAGACTGCGCACCCGCTCTTGATGCTCCGTAATGACCGCGGGCGGGGCATTGGCCACGAAGTCCGCGCTCTTCAGCTTGCCCTCGATTCGCTGCCCTTCTTTCTCGACTTCGGCGATCTGCTTGAGGAGTCGATCGAGCGCTTTCTTGAGATCGACGTCGCCCTCGACGGTAATCCCTACGGTCAGCCCTTCGGTCACGAGCCGAAGAATCTGGGTCGTCGGCCATTCGGTGTTGGCTGTCAGTGTCAACGATCCTTTCCCGAGATGGGCGAGGTCGGTCTTCAGTGTCTGCAGTGTGGAGACGGTCTTCCGGTCATCATGCGTCACGAAGAAATTGATTGGCTTGCCGGGTGGATAGTTGAGCAAGACGCGTGCGGTCCGCAGCAAGCCGATGCTGCGTTCGAGGAGGTGGAAGGCCTCATTGGCTGCGTCATCATGCCACTCATCCCGCGGCGTCGGGTAGGCCTGCAGCACAATTGTCTCGCCCTGGTGTGGCAATGTTTGCCAGATCTCCTCCGAGAGGAACGGCATAAAGGGATGCAAGAGTCGCAGCCAGACTTCCAGCGTTTCCGACAACGTGTGACGGGTGGAAGGGCCTTCAGGGTGCATGGGGTCCTGGAGGACCGGCTTGATCAGCTCGAGATACCAGTCACAGTATTCGTGCCAGAAGAATTGATAGAGCGCACTGGCGGCTCGATCGAATCGATAGGCCTCCAGTTCCTGGTCAACGACACGGATGGTGTCGTTCAAACGGGTGAGAATCCATCGGTCGGGGAAGGAGCGGTCTTTCGGCGGTCGGGCCTCCTTCGCTCCGTCGAGATACATGTGGGCAAAACGGGCGGCATTCCAAATCTTGTTGGCAAAGTTGCGATAGCCTTCGATGCGTTCTTCCGCCAGTTTAATGTCGCGACCGGGAGAGGCCATGGAGGCGAGGGTGAAGCGCAAGGCGTCGGTCCCGAATTGTTCCATGACGTGCAATGGATCGATCACATTGCCTTTGGACTTGCTCATCTTCTGTCCTTCGGCGTCGCGGACGAGGGCATGGATGTAGACGTCGCGGAACGGGACATCGCCCATGAACTTCAAGCCCAGCATGATCATGCGCGCAACCCAAAAGAACAGAATATCCAGACCGGTCACCAGGGTGGCCGTCGGATAGTAGGCCTTGAGATCCGGAGTCTGTTCCGGCCATCCAAGCGTGGAGAACGGCCAGAGGCCGGAGGAGAACCAGGTGTCAAGAACATCGGGGTCGCGTAGAAAATCCTGTCCTGTGCATGTGGGGCAGGTGCTTGGGGCAGATTTCCCGACGATCGGTATCGCGCCCTGCAGAATAGTTATCCTGGTGACAGGGGTTCCGGAAGGCGAGGTATGAGTCGTCGTGACGATGTGCTTGGAGTTACAGGCCAGGCAGTACCAGGCGGGGATCTGATGGCCCCACCAGATTTGCCGGGAGATACACCAATCTTTAATGTCACGCATCCAACCGAGATAGTTGTTGGTCCAGCCTTCGGGGATGATACGGATGCGTCCGTCTTCCACGGCTTTGATGGCCGGCTCTGCGAGCGGCTTAATGTCGACGAACCACTGGGGCGACAGGTAGGGCTCGACGACGGTTTTGCAGCGATAGCATTTCCCCACGGCCATCTTGTGGTCGTCGACTTTGGCAAGGATGCCGCGCTCGCGGAGGACCGCTTCCACTTTCGGCCGGGCTTTGATCACGGGAAGCCCCTGCAGCATTTCAATCACGGCAGGTTCGGCTCCGGCTTTCCGCATGCCGGCGGGATCGAGCAGCGCTTGATGATCCAGAATAGCGAGCCGTGGCAGCTGATGGCGCTCTCCGGCTTCGTAGTCGTTAAAGTCATGCGCCGGGGTGATCTTGACCGCGCCGGTTCCAAACTCGCGGTCGACGAGGATTGCATCGCCGACGATCGGGATGGCGCGCGTGGTGAGCGGCAGCCGGACCTGTTTGCCGATTAGATGATTGTAGCGCGGATCTTCCGGATGGACGGCCACGGCCGTATCGCCGAGTAACGTTTCCGGTCGCGTGGTGGCAACCGTCAGACGGATGTCGGGATTTTCAGCCAACGTATATTCGATGGAGTAGAGCTTGCCCTTGATATCCTCGTGTTCTACTTCAATGTCGGAGAGTGCCGTCAGGCAGCGGGGGCACCAGTTGATCAACCGCTCGCCCCGATAAATGAGCTTGTCTTCGTAGAGCCGGACGAAGACCTCCAGAACCGCCTTCGATAACCCTTCGTCCATCGTGAAGCGTTCGCGACTCCAGTCGCAGGAGGCGCCGAGGCGTTTCAGCTGTTGGATGATGGTGCCGCCGGAGGTCGCCTTCCATTGCCAGACCCGTTCGAGAAAAGCGTCGCGCCCCAGGGTCTCCCGTGAGGAGCCTTCTTGCATGAGCTGTTTCTCGACGACATTTTGTGTCGCAATGCCGGCATGGTCGGTGCCCGGCATCCAGAGCACGTTCCGGCCCTGCATGCGGCGCCAGCGAATCAGGATATCTTGTATGGAATTATTCAGCGCGTGGCCGACGTGCAGTGAACCGGTCACGTTCGGCGGAGGAATGACAATGCAATAGGGTGCCCCGGGGTTTTGCGGCGAGGCCTGGAAGTAGCCGCGACGGATCCATTCCTGGTACCAGCGGTCTTCGACGGCTTTGGGTTCATAGGTCTTATCGAGTTGTGAGGCCATGGCCCGTCCTTCGTGAAAAAATGAGCGCGCATCTTAGCATGTCTGCCGATGGCGGGGAACGGGCGGCCGCTTAGCTTGTGGCTGCGCCTGGCTTGTGTTATACAATCGCCCGCAGCCAACGATTCATTTTCAGCCTTAGAGGGAGTCATCATGCCGCGAGGACGCGAGAAAGATCGGAAGACCCGCAAGAAGCACCGCAAGAATGTCACGCGTGTGAAAGCGCTCGTGAAAGCACGCCAAAAGGGGAAGCGGACCGGAAAGAAGAGCTAAGGCGGGGTAGGCCTGGGGCCTACTCCGCTGCCGTAAGGCGGGTGAGTTCGGCCTTAATGTGTTGTTCTGCGAGTTCAGGAACGATTCGTTGCACTGCCTGTTCGACGGTCTGCTCCGCGGTCGCTCGGACAATATCGTCGGCGATGAGCGGGGCATGTTTGAGAGTCGCCTGCCTGATTTCTTCTTTGACCAGCAGATCGATTGATCCCAGGTGTTCCCGTACTACCTCAGGGAGTTGTTTGCGCACGCCGGCTTCGGCCAGTTCGCGCACTGATTGGTCCAGCACGTCTTTGATCACGGGAGTGGCGATATCGGACACGGCCTGACGGATCAGGACTTCGCTGGCGGCCATTTCCTGCTTGATGAACGAAGGAAGCTCCTGCATCAACAGGGGGTGGACGATCGTGGTCAGCTGCTCCTGTGAGAGAATTTCTCCCAGTTGTCCGTCCAGTTCCTTTTTCACGGCCGAGTGAATACGGGCCGTGAGTTCTTTTTCAATCGCTTGCGGGAGCAAATCGGCGATCCGCTTTTCCGTCCGTTCGGTCATGGACTCCAACAGCTGTCCGAAAAGACCTTTCATGGCCTCTTCAGGGCCGGCGGCGGCTGGCGCGGCTTTCGTGGCGGTCGTAGATTCCGGCGGCTGGTCCATGGTGAGATCCTCCTGCTCATCGGTGACGTCCAATTGGTCCATCACCGCGTTGTCATCGTCTGTATCGGTTGATGTGGAGTCCGGCGGCCAGACGCGACGCTTGAGGCGATTGCCATTCTGCTGCGGTTGCGCTTTCTGCTGCAGGGTCTTGATGACGTCGAGAAGATCTTCTGATTGAAACGGCTTATTCAAGAAGGCTTTCACGCCGAGTGTGCGGAGGAGACTTTCATCCGGGCGATCGGCTGGATTGACCAGCGAGATCAGGTAGGTCTCGCTCAAGTTGTCGAGTTTGTTCACTTCTTTGCAGAAACCGGAGAAGGTGATGTTGTCGAGGTGGTAGTCGGCAATTATCAACGCGGGACTGATGCGCCGGGCCGCTTCGAGGGCTGCGGGACCATCTTGAAATCCGACGACGTCAAATCCTTCAGGGGTCGAGATTTGCTCAACCATACGCCTGACGGCCGGACTGCTATCGACGATGAAAATAGAAGATGACACCTAACTCTCCAATTGTATTGAAGTATTACGAAGCTAGCAGGGGGGGTATTCTTTGTCAAGAAAACGGGGGATCCTGTCTCGTTTTGACTCTACGTTATCAGCGCCTTACAATCCGGCACGTTTTCTGACCCATGGTGGGACTGAGAGAGGACGGTAGTGATGGCCTCGTACCAAGTCATTTTTTTCGACGCAGCCCAGACCTTATTTCACATCAACGGATCGGTCGCCGAGATCTATTTGGAGTACGCCGTACGTCACGGGTTTCGGCAGACACCGACATCGCTCGTGTCTATCACCCAAGCCTTTAGCCGGGCGTTCAAGGACGCGTCGCCTCCTGTGTTTGCGCTGACGGAGCCAGCAGCCCTCAAGCAAAGCGAGCGGCTCTGGTGGTTTGATATCGTCCATAATGTGTTCTATCGGGTGGGGATGTTTGAGGGATTCGACGAATTCTTCGAAGAAGTCTTTCAGGTCTTCGAGGATCCGAGAACGTGGAAGCTCTACCCTGAGACGGAAGCGGTGTTGCGTCAGCTCAAGGCACAGGGATTGGAGCTGGGGATTATCTCAAACTTCGATTCGCGACTCTTTCCCGTGTTGCGGGGGCTGGGCATCGAGCAGTATTTCGACACCATCACGATTTCCAGTTTGTCCCACGCGGCGAAGCCCGCTCCAAAAATATTCCGCCTGGCGCTGGAGAAGCACGCTGTCGATCCTGAAGATGCAGTCCATGTCGGGGACAGTCTGAAGGAAGACGTGGAAGGCGCGACGAAAGCCGGGCTCACGAGCGTACTCATCGACCGGTCAGAGGCCGAAATCGCACCGGGGATTCATCGCATTCGGTCTCTTGAGCAACTTCAACCGCTACTTGCCCGCCTGTAGTAAAAGCGGGACGAGCTCCTTCGCGCGGCCGCGCAAGGAAATATCTACAAGGTCTGATTGGGGAGTCTGGTCGAGATTCACTTCAATGACCGTGGCTCCGGCGTCCTTTGCAATCGAGGCAAACCCGGCTGCCGGATAGACCACGCCGGAAGTGCCGATTACGAGCAGCACCTCACAGGCCTGTAGGTGTTGTGCGCAGCGGGCAAGATCGTCCTCATGTAAGGATTCACCAAACCAGACGATGTGAGGACGCAAGAGCCCTCCGCACGGTCCACAATGGGGCAGGAGCGGTAGCGGTACCTGGTGATTCTCTGTCACCGCACCACATCCCGTGCAACGGACCATCCAGATGTTGCCGTGAATTTCCGAGAGCTGGGTAGATCCGGCCAGCCTGTGGAGGCCATCTACATTTTGAGTGATGAGCCAGAAATCGAGGTGGCGCGATTCCAATGATGCGATGGCGACGTGAGCGTCGTTGGGTCGTTTCGTGGCAATCAATTCCCGTCGCCAGTTGTACCATTCCCATACCAGCCTGGGGTCTCGCTCAAACGCGTCCGGTGTCGCTAGTTCTTCCGCTCGAAAATTGCGCCATAGTCCGTCGATCCCGCGAAATGTCGGCACGCCACTGTCGGCGGAGACACCTGCCCCGGTCAAGATCGTGATGGTTTGTGCGGATGCGAGGCGGGATTGCGCCTCATGCAGCGGGGTGGAACTCATGCGGACTATTTTATCCTAGTTCGGTCGCCTGCTATAGTACGCTCTCCGTAAATAAGGGAGTGAACATGAAGAACATTCTAGTGGTCGGTGCCGGGTCAGTGGGCGGATTTTTCGGCGCGCATCTCGCCAAGAATAATCCTCACGTGTCGTTTCTCCTCAGGCCGAAGACCTTGGCAGCGGTGAAGCAGAGCGGGTTGACGATCCGCAGTGCGAGCGGGACGTTCACGGTCCATCCGCAGGCCGCGGCGGATCCCAGGGGATTGCCCCAGCCTGACTTGGTTATTCTCGGTGTGAAGGCGTTCGACCTTGATGAGGTCATGGCGCAGATCGAACCGGTGCTGACGGAGAAGACCGTCATCCTGACCTTGCAGAACGGCATCGATACCGAAGACCGGATCATCGCACGCACCTCGCGTGACTGCGTCGTCGGCGGCGTGGCCTTCATCTATTCGAAAATTGCCGCGCCCGGGGTGATCGATCACTATAAAAAGGGCGCGGTGGCGATCGGCGAATTGATGGGGCATGAGAGCGAGCGCGTGCTCAAGATCAAGGAGCTTTTCACGGCTGCCGGTATTCCCTGTCATCTCTCGAAAGATATCCGCCGGAGCAAGTGGGAGAAGATGTGCTGGAACTGCGTCTTCAATCCGATCACGGTGCTGATCGACGACAAGGTGGCCAAGGCTTTGGATCATCCGGAAATGCTGCGGGTGATCCATCAGATCGTCGATGAAGTCGCCGCGGTCTCAGCGGCGGTCAAGGTGCCGTTGCCGGCGGATATGGCGGAGCGGGTCGTCAAAGCTACGCAGGAGATCCGGGATATTCACACGTCGATGTACGACGATTGGAAAGCGGGACGGCAGACCGAGATCGCCTATTTGAACGGGTACATTGTGCAGAAAGGGCGAGAGTTGGGCATTCCGACTCCCGTGAACGAGGCGATGACGGCGATGATCAAGACGATTACTGAGCAGGGCCAGAAGGGTTCTGGAGTCGTGCGAATCGACGGGGCGGTGGTGCAGCCAGTCTCACTTGATTATGCGGCCCTCCGGCAACTTCCGGTGGAGCATCATGTGGCAGACGTCAGCACCGTCATGCCGGGTATGACAGGGAAGGCGATCAAGGTGAAGGGCCTGCTCGATGTGCCGGCACTGGCGATTGATGCCGATCATGTGACGTTTCATTCAATTGACGGAAAGTATGCGGCTACGCTCACGCTCCAACAGGCCAAAGATTTTGGCGTCCTGCTTTACGAGCTCAACGGCGAGCCATTGCCCGATGGAAAGGGCGGGCCCTATCGTCTGATTACACCGGGGCTCGGCGATCTCTGCGCCAATGTGAAAGGCGTGGGTCGGATCGAAGTGCGAGTGGGCAGCGGAAAGGATACGAGACCTCCGGCTGAAGAGCGAACGAAATGCTAGAGCGGGGAATCTGAGAGGGTGTCAGCTCATGCTATCCGCGTTGTCTTGATGACCCGAATCGCTTTCCACCGTTCCGATCGGTAACGCCAGAGCAGCAACGCCATTCTCACGGTCCAGTCCGCGATCATCGCCAGCCAGACATAGAACACCGAGAGATGGAGCCAGAGGGCAACGATCAATGCCATCGGGACACGTACGCCCCACATGCCCACCATCGTCGCGCCCATGATGAACCGGGTGTCTCCGGCGCCGCGCAGCGACCCGGCGATGACCATCGTGAGCGCGAGGGGGATCTGTAGAAGGGCGACGATCTTCAGGAACACCGTACCGAGTTCGATGACTGCTTCGTCGGTGGTGAAGGCGCGCAGGAGCAGATAGGGAAAGAAGAAGAATACGACGCCCATGCTGGCCATGATGACGATGGCCAGGCGATTGGCTTCCCAGTTTTCCAGCTTCGCTCTGGTGTATTTCCCGGCTCCGATGCTCTGGCCGACCATGGTAGCGGCGGCGATGGCAAATCCATAGCCCGGCAAAAACGACAGCGACTCGATCGAGAGGCCCACCTGATGGGCGGCATAGGACACGGTGCCGTACAGCAGCACGAGTTTCGTATAGATGAGGATGCCCGCTTGCTGCACGATCCGCTCGCCAGAAACCGGCGCGCCGACATGCCACATGGTTCGAATGAGATCGAGTCGGAGGTGTGCGGACGATTTCAAAACAGGGCGACTGCGCCACCAGAGGAAGGCGACGCCGATGGCTTCGGCGATTCCCACGGCAATCGCGGCTCCTTTGACGCCGAGTGCGGGCAGGCCCCAGTATCCGTAGACGAGGGGGTAGGCGATGCCGATGTGCAGCAGATTGACCAGGATCATGGCATACATTGGCGTGCGAGTGTCGCCGGTGCCCTGTAGGATTGAGGACAATACCTGAAGCAGCACGGTGAAGGGGATCACCAGAAAGATGATCGTGGAGTAGGGGATCGCCAGCGCAATGACGCCGGATTCAGCTCCCAACCCCTCCATCGCGAACCGGTTCAGCGTCATCCCCAGTGCCGCCAGCGCGAGTGAGACTGCAATGGAAATTCCGAGAAAGTGGCGGGCCGCTTCTCCGGCGTCCCGATGTCGTTTGGCTCCCCACAGCTGGGCAATGATCACGTTGGAGCCTACCGAGAGGCCCGAGACCAGCGTCGTGGCGATGAACGCCAGGAGTTGCCCCAAGCCGACGGCGGCAATGGGAGTCGCACCGAGTCCCCCTACCAGAAAGACCGCGACGATTCCTTCGGTTCGTTGAAGAAGGCTGCTGACAGTGACCGGCAGGGCCAGGGTGAGCACAGATTTGCGGATGTCGGCGATGCGGAAACCCATGGGCGCCTATCCTACAGAACTGAGGCGATGTCCAGCTAGACAAATACGTCATCGTTCGTTAGGGTCACACGATGACTGAACAAGCCACAGATCTTCCGCAAGACGGCGTGCAGAAAACGCCGCGTTTATCGAAATCCAAATATATCTCAGGCCTCCAATGTCATAAGCGCCTGTATCTCGATATCCATCAGCCCTATCTTGCGACTCCGCCTGACGCGGGGACGCAGGCGATCCTGGATATGGGGACGGAGGTCGGTGAGCTGGCGCGCCGCCGGTTCCCCGGCGGCCGTCTCGTAACAGCCGGGTATCGACAGACCGAGGCGGCGCTTACCCAAACAAACGCGCTGATGGCGGATGAGTCTGTCCCGGCGATTTATGAAGCAGCGATCATGGCCGATGGCGTCCTCGTTCGTGTGGATATTCTGGAGCGGGTGCGAGGCGAAGACGGAGCTTTGGCGGGGTGGCGCTTGATCGAGGTCAAGTCATCCACCAAGGTGAAGGATGTGCACCTGGACGATCTGGCGCTGCAGCGCCACGTGCTCGTGGGGGCAGGCCTCAACATCGTCAGCTGTCATCTCATGCGCATCAATACCGCCTATACCTATGCCGGCGGCGAGGTCGAGTTGAACGAGCTGTTCGCGATCGATGAACTCTCCTCAATTGTCTTGGAGCGGCAAGTGACTGTGCCGGACCGGATAGCCGCGATGAAGACCATGTTACTGTCACCGGCCGCCCCCGTGGTTGATCCGGATCGCCATTGTTTTTCGCCCTATGAATGTCCCTTCTGGGCTCATTGCACGAGTCAGAAGCCTGCGCGGTGGATCTTTCACCTGCCTGGCGCCAAGCAGATCACCAGCCAACTTGCCGAGCGGGGCATCGTGACCATTGATGAGATTCCGGATGGCACGAAGCTTTCTGCCGTCCAGCGCAAGGTCAAAGACAACGTGGAGTGGGTGTCCGAGAAGCTGGAAGCCGCGCTCAAGACCGTGCGGTTTCCCGTCCATCACCTGGATTTTGAGACCGTCATGCTGGCCGTGCCTCGCTTTGCCGGCACGCGCCCCTATCAAGCGCTGCCGGTGCAATGGTCGAATCATATCGAGCAGGCTTCCGGCGAACTCGTGCATCACGAATTCCTCCACACAGAAGGGACTGATCCCCGGAAGTCATTGGCCGAATCCCTTCTGGATTCCCTGGGAGGCAAGGGGAGTATTTGTGTCTATTCCCCGTATGAGAAATCTGTGATCGAGCAACTGGCGGAGTTTCTCCCTGAACTACGAACGGCGCTCAAGGCGTTGGTGAAACGGATTTGGGATCTCCACCCGATTGTCAAAGAGCATTACTACCATCCGGAGTTCGGCGGATCGTACTCGCTGAAGGAGGTGCTGCCGGCACTGGTGCCTTCGTTGCACTATGACGATCTCAACATTCGTGAAGGCGGGCAGGCGGCATCGGAGTACTACAAGATGGTGTTTGTCGAGAGCGACTGGATCGAGCGGGCCAGGATTCAGGAAGCACTGTTAGCCTACTGCAAGCGCGACACGCTCGCGATGGTCGAATTGCGGCGGGTCTTGGGAGAGAAGGTGAAAAAAATATGAAGGTGTTTATCCGCCCGCGTCAATAGCGATAAGACGATACAGAGCGGGCGGGTCGCACGAAGTGCGGTTTGGCGGAGAGGGTGGGATTTGAACCCACGGTCCCCTTGCGAGGACGCCCGCTTTCGAGGCGAGTCCATTCGGCCACTCTGGCACCTCTCCTGGCAACTTGCTGAATTGGGAGGCACCGAAAGACGCGCGCCCCTGACCGATCAAGCTATGGGGGGAGCTTACAGTGAGAGGCATGATATTTCAATGAGTTTTCTCTCATCGTGGACGATCTAACCACGAAATCATCGGGGTAAGAATCACGGTGCCTTGGGAATCTCCAAGTAGGATGAATTGTTCCACTGAATCATGACGTTGCGTGAAGTATCATGGGCCTGTTTTGTGCGCAGAACAGGAAATCTCTTCTGGAATGCAGCGGTCCGTACTATCCTTCCGTAGCGGTAGAAAATTCTTCTGATCCAGCATAGGATTTTCCTATACATTGGGTCATTCGGATTCATTGTTTCCTGCTGTTCTATTTGCCTGCATGAGCGAATCAGTACCTAGTTCAATCCGCACCCTGGTCGAATTATTTGCCTACCGCTGTGAGCAGGCCGGCGGCGGGTTGGCCTATGCCTATCTCAAAGATACTGTTGCGATAGACCGTCAACTTACCTGGGCTGAACTTGCAGGTGAAGTGAACGTGCTTGCAATGGCTCTAGGGGCGCGCGCTGAGCCGGGTACTCGCGCGCTCCTCATTTATCCCCCTGGGCTCGAAGTGGTCGTGGCCTTCTGGGCTTGTATCCAAGCTGGCCTCGTTCCCGTTCCAGCTCCCGCGCCGGATCCCATCAGGCGCAAGCACAGCCTCTCGCGCCTACAGGCCATCCTGGATGATGCGCAAGCCGCGCTCGTTCTGACGACGACTGGCATCCAGACCCTGTGTGCGGAGCAATCCCTCGTGGCCCCGGATCGCCAGGTCCAATGGCTCGCCACTGATCAACCAACGGGTGAGGGGTGGCCGAGCCTGGAACGCCGTTCGCCGATTTCGGATCTAGCCTATTTGCAATATACGTCAGGTTCAACGGCGACACCACGTGGTGTGATGGTCAGTCACCGCAACGTCCTGGCTCAATGTGAAGCCATTCATCAGACAGCAGGAGTCAATGCGGAGAGCCGCTCGTTGTGCTGGCTCCCGTATTTTCACGACTATGGATTGGTGCACGGGATTCTTGCACCCTTATATGGGGGCATTCCGGCGTTCCTCTTATCACCGCTTACATTTCTTCGGCGGCCACTCCGCTGGCTTGAAGCCATCGACCGGTGGGGTATTACGCATAGCGGCGCTCCGAGCTTTGCCTACGATGCTTGTGTAAAGGCCTTTCAAAAACAGCCGGGCTGGTCCGGTGATCTTGCGCGCTGGGCGGTGGCCAGTTGTGGAGCCGAGCCTATTCATCACCGGACCATCAATACGTTCACCCAAGTGTTTGCCCCCCACGGATTCAAGGGGAATGCATTCATGCCGGCATATGGGTTGGCTGAGGCCACCCTGGTGGTGTCCAGCACCGCGCGGGCTGAAGCACCCCATATGATCACGGTGGATTCGGCTGCGCTTGAATCACATCGGGTCGAAGTCCGAAGGCCGGATGATGTGGGCGTACGCGAGCTTGTGGGGTGTGGTCGTCCGCTTCCAGGTTCGCAGGTCATCATCGTCGAACCGGGTAGTGGACTCGAATGTGCCGCCGGCCAAGTCGGAGAGATCTGGGTGTCCAGTCCTAGCGTGGCCTTAGGGTATTGGCGGAGGGCTGAGGCGACCATCGAGGCATTCAACGCTCAGGTTTCCGGTCGGCCTGAGGAGCATTTTCTCCGTACGGGAGACTTGGGGTTCTTCAGTGAGGGGCAGGTCGTCATTACCGGTCGTCTCAAAGATCTGATCATCCTGAACGGGAGGAATATCTATCCTCAAGACTTGGAAGCAGCCGTTGAAGTCTGCCACCCCATGGCACGGAGCGGTGGATGCGTGGCTTTCTCAGTCGAAGTGGACGAGGTCGAGCGCTTGATTATGGTGCTTGAAGTCGATCGCCAACAGGAGCTGCGGGCCGAAGAGGTGGCGACGGCCGTTCGCGTCACTCTGGCGGAACGGTTTGAAGTGCCGGTGTGGGGGGTTGTCCTGGCGCGGCATGGGGCGATTCCAAAGACTTCAAGCGGAAAAGTGCAACGGCAAGCCTGTCGAAAGGCATATCTGGAACAGTCGCTGGCCGTGCTTTCCACACAGATGCTCCCGGCTGAAGAGGCCGTGACTAGTTCGGGGTCGATCGCTGAAGGCTCTCGAAAGGTTCACGACCTGTTGAAGCGCGGCGAAGGGCTTGAAAGTTATGTCCAGCGTGTATTCGCAGAACAGTCAGGGCTCCCCGTCTCCAAAATTGAAGCGGGAATGCCCTTGGTCAATATCGGGTTGGATTCCCTCGGTACCAGCCTGGTCAAGAATCGACTTGAACAGGAGTGTGGGGTTGAACTTTCATTCGGCCAGTTATTTGGCCAGGGGACTGTGCGGGATCTCGCGGCCTATCTTCAGACGGCTCTCTCGGAGGCCGCTTTCGGGCCAGAGCGGAGCTCGCGTGGCCAGGCCGGCGGGCCGGAATCTGAGGGGAGAGGCCTCCAGGCAGAGGACGGGGAAGTGGGTCGGTCTCCGCTTTCCTGCAGTCAAGAGCGGTTATGGTTTTTGGAGCAAGTACAGCCTGGCAGCGCGTTGAATCACATTTCCATCGGGATGAGGCTGTCCGGACAGTTAGATCTTACTGCCTTCGATGCCAGCATCCAGGAGCTTGTACAGCGGCATGACATATTGAGGATGGGGTTTGCCTCAGTTGGGGAGCTTCCCTATCAGGCGACTGCGACCAAAGCCGTCGCGAAGGTCACCCGGGCCTCCTTGCGCGATCTCTCTCCCTCAAACCGTGACGCAGAAATCCGCCGGAGGATTCGGGAAGAAGTCCTTGTTCCATTTGACTTGGGATGCCCTCCCTTGCTCAGAGCATTTCTTCTTGAGATAGAAGATAGGGAGCACCTCTGCATCCTAACCGTTCATCGCCTTGTCTCGGATGGGTGGTCCTTGCGGTTGCTGTGCCGGGAACTTACGCAACAGTACAGGTCGCGACCTAAAGATCCGGCGATGATTCCCGCGCATTCGCCGCGATCGTATCTTGAATTCAGCCAATGGCAGAGGAACCAGTTGGAGAGTGAACGATACGTCGCTCAGCTGGGATACTGGCAGCGCCAGTTGGACCGCATGCCATCTGTACTGGACCTGCCTGCTGACCGCCCGCGCCCGCGTGTGCCGTTGTTCCAGGGAGGATCAAGAATCCGCGCGCTTCCCGAATCGATGGTGGCTGACCTGGGAGCGTTCTGCAGCCGGCAGGGCACGACCAAATTCATGGCGGTCTATTCCGCGTTGTGCGCCTGGCTCCAACGCGCCACCCGGACGACCGATATCGTCGTCGGGACGGTAGTGGCGAATCGGAGTCAATCGCACTGGCAGGATGTGGTGGGGTATTTCGCCAATACCGTGGCCTTGCGCATGGACCTCTCCGATGTCGATACGGGAGAGCAGCTCCTCCGTCGCGCTCGGCAGACCGTATGCGATGCCTACGATCATCAAGATGTTCCGTTCGAACGAGTGATCGGTGCGCTCAAGGGACGAAGGGCTGCAGACTCGCCGCATGTGTTCAATGTCATGATCGTGTGGGAGGACGATCCTCTCAGCGAGTTGCATCTCGAGGGATTGTCGGTCAGACACGTCCCGCTTGATGATGTGGCGGTCGAGCTTGATCTCACGCTATTGGTCGTCAATGGGATCGAGGGGCTTGAGCTGGTGATGCTCTATGACCGAGCATTGTTCGACGGTGGAACGGTCGATCGCATGCTTGCCCAAATCGAAATGATCCTGTACGGCCTGATTGCAAACCCCGCTTCGCGGCTGCTCGATCTCCCGCTGCTGACGCAAGACGAACGACGGCAGCTCTTGGTCGAGTGGAACCGGACTACGGTCGACGTGCAGCAGGCCACGTCCATCCTGCCGATGATCGAGGCTCGCATCAAGCAAGCTCCCGAAAGGACGGCGGTGGTGTGCGGAGAAGACCGGCTGTCCTATCGCGAGCTCGTCGTGCGTGTAGATCAGCTTGCCAGTGCGGTGTATGCAGTCACGGGAGGAAGAAACGTCCGGGTAGGGTTGTGCGTCGATCGATCGGTCTCAAGTCTCATCGGGATTCTTGGTATTCTGAAGTCCGGCGCCGCCTATGTGCCCTTGGATGCCAGTGCGCCGGAGCAGCGGCAGAGATTGATTCTCGAGGATGCCGGTGTCGCGCTCCTGGTGACGCAGCGGCATCTGCGGGCTACGCTTCCATACGGTGGTGGGCCGGTTATAGAATTGGAGTCGCTCGCAGGAGAAGCTCAGCGTCACGATGCACACGTGGCATGGCCGCGATTGGGGATCGACCATGCCGCCTATGTGATCTACACCTCTGGGTCGACGGGTCGGCCCAAGGGCGTAGAGATTACGCACGGGGCGCTCCTGCATTCCCTTCTGGCACGACTGCAGTATTATCAAGATCCCGTCGAGTGTTGCCTCCTGACCTTTCCGATTGCGTTTGACGGGTCCGTGACGAGCATGTTCTGGACGCTGCTCCACGCTGGGACTCTCGTTATTCCAACGGAAGACAATTATCGAGATCCGCTTCAAATCGGTGCGCTGATCTCCCGGCATCAGGTGTCTCACATTGTGCTCGTGCCGTCGTTATACGAGGCGATGCTGCGTGACGTGGCAGCAGCCACACTGCAGTCACTCCGGGTGGTGGTGTCCGCCGGAGAAAGTCTCCCGGTATTGCTGGTGCGGCGGCACTATGAACGGCTTCAGGAGGCGGCGCTGTATAACGAGTATGGGCCGACGGAAGCGACGGTGTGGTCGACTGTGTACCAGACGACTGGAACCGAGTTGGGAGGGCGCATTCCAATAGGAAAGCCCATCGCCGGCGCCGCCATCTATTTGCTTGATGAAGGGTTGTCCCCGGTTCCTGTCGGGGTGGTGGGAGAGATTGTGATCGGCGGGGCTAGTTTGGCACGAGGGTATCTGAATCTTCCGGAACTGACGAGTGCCAAGTTTCTTTCGAATCCGTTTGTGCCGGGAGCCCGTTTCTACAAGACGGGTGATCTTGGGCTGATGCGTCAGGACGGGAATATCGAATATGTCGGGCGTGCGGACAGCCAGGTGAAAGTGCGGGGGTATCGGATTGAGCTTGGGGACATCGAATCTGCCCTGAGCGGATTACCGGGTGTCCGCGCCGCTGCCGTGGTGGTACGAGAGGACATGACGACAGGGCCAAGCCTCATTGCCTTTGTGATGTCCGATCAGGTGCCGGGATCAACGAGTCCCTATCTTCATGAGCTTCTCAAGCGGACACTTCCCTCCTACATGGTTCCTGCCGCCGTGTTTGTAGTCGATGCCATTCCGTACCTACCCAATGGCAAAGTTGATCGTCTGGCTCTTCAACAACATATGCTGGGCGAGAACCGGAGCGAAACAGCCTCCGTTCGGGCCCGCGATCCGATTGAACAGGGCCTGCTTGAGATTTGGCGGGAGGTGCTGGGAGAGCAGACGATCGACATCCATCGAAACTTCTTTGCCATGGGCGGCCATTCTCTCTTGGCCACACAGATCATCTCGCGCATTCGTGAAGTGTTCCGCGTGGAGCTTCCGTTGCGCTCGATGTTCGAGTCACCAACGATTGCCGGTGTCGCCGAGTTGATTCGAGTGGAACAGCATCGAGGGAATGCTCCGTCACCATTGCCGCCGATCGTGCCGGTCTCGCGTGACGGGTCGTTGCCGCTGTCATTCTCCCAGCAGCGCATGTGGTTTGTTCAACAATTGGCGCCGGAGGCGACCGCGTACAATCTCCTCTTCGTCTCTCGACATAAGGGAGGGATGAGTGTACCGGTGGTTCGGCAGGTCGTGAATTTGCTCTCCCAACGCCACGAAGCGTTTCGAACAACCTTTGCGATGACCGGGGCCGGGTTGGAGCAACGAATTGCGTCCTGGGAGTCTCCTCACCTGGTTGAAATCGACCTCCGCAGAATTCCAGCGGATCAACGCGAGGGAGAAGCCCGACGAATTGCCGAACAGGAAGGCGCTCGCCCGTTTGATCTCGAGAAAGGGCCGCTCGCGAGAATCTCGCTGATCACTCTCGATCAAGAAGATCATCTGATTGTCCTCAATCTTCATCATATTGTCGGGGATCAATGGTCCTTTGGAATCCTCGGACGCGATTTCGCCGCATACTATAATGCGTTGTGTCAGGGGCAACCGTTGCCCGAAATGACCTTGCCCATCCAATACGCGGACTACGCGGTGTGGCAGCGCCGGTGTATGACGGATGCAGTGTTAGCGGCTCAAGAACAGTACTGGACAAAAACGCTGGAGCATCTACCTATCCTGCACCTTCCGACAGATTTTCCTCGTCCGGCCGTCCAAACCTTCGAGGGAGGGTTGTGCGCGGTAGATATTCCGGATTCCGTGATCCAGCGACTCAAACAGTTCAGTGCCGAACAACACGTGACTCCTTTTATGACGATGTTAGCCTGCTTCCAGCTGCTCTTGAGCCGCTATACGGGACAGGTGGACCTGGCCGTCGGCTGTCCGATTGCAAACCGGACGCATATGCTGATGGAGCAGTTGATTGGAACGTTCGTCAATACCTTGGCGTTACGAGTCGATGTCAGCGGCAATCCTTCGTTTGAAGGTTTTCTAGAGCGTGTCAAGAATGCCGCGTTGGGTGCGTTTGCCAACCAGGACTATCCCTTCGACAAACTGGTGGAAAGTCTTCAGATCGAACGTGATGCGAGTATGGCCCCGTTGGTCCAGGTGTTATTCAACATGGCCAATGCGCCGATTGGAGATATTCAACTCTATGGGTTGGAGTGGGAGCCATTCGAGGTCGAGCCTGGCTCTGCCCAGTTCGATTTGAGTCTGTCTATCGAATTGGAAGTCGCGAAGAAGGCGTACTTCACCTTCAATTCAGCGCTATTCGTGCGCGAGACTGTTGAGCGCTTTGCCGGACATTATCTGGCGTTGATCGAGAGTGCGATGTCGAACCCGCAGGCTCGAGTGTCCGAGCTGAAAATGCTTGGGGAGACAGAGCGGTCACGCATCCTGTATGAGTGGAATCGGACGACGGCTGAGTATCCACACACGGACTGTCTGCCGGAGCATATTGAAATACAGGCTGAGGACCATCCTGAAGCCGTTGCTGTTTCGATGGATAAGCGCGTTCTCACGTATCGTCAGCTCAACGGGAAGGCGAACCAGTTGGCGCGAGCCTTGCGGGCAATCGGCGTCTCTCCGGGGGTGGCTGTCGGCGTGTGTCTGGAGCGGTCAGTGGATATGGTTCCGGTGTTGCTCGCGGTGATGAAGGCGGGAGGGTGTTATGTCCCGCTGGATCCGGATTATCCGCGCGATCGCGTCAGGTTTATGGTGGAAGACTCCGGAGCCCCGCTCGTCATCACGACTAGCCCGTTAGCCGATCGTTTCAGTGGTCAATCGTGTCGTACCTGGTGCCTTGATCGCGAGGGGCACGTCTTTTCTCCAGACGATGAGCATAACCTGCCGTCCTCGGCCTCAGCCGATGATCTTGCCTACATACTCTATACCTCAGGATCGACCGGGCAACCGAAGGGTGTGGAAATCCGGCATCGTTCACTGATGAATTTCCTGTGGTCCATGAAGCGCCAGCCGGGCTGTACTCGGGAAGACATCATTCTCTCCGTCACGACTCTGTCGTTCGACATCGCGGGGTTGGAACTCTATCTGCCACTCCTTGTCGGAGGGCGGGTTGAGATTGTCAGTCGAGCGGTCGCAACTGACGGACATAAGCTTCGTGACACCCTCGAACGAGTGCAGCCGACCATCATGCAGGCGACTCCCGCAACCTGGCGGCTTCTTCTTGAGGCGGGATGGACCGGGAGTCCGTCGTTGACCGCTCTCTGTGGAGGCGAGGCGCTCCCGCAGGATCTTGCGATCGCGTTGCGTGACCGAACCAAGGCGCTCTGGAACATGTATGGTCCGACGGAAACGACGATCTGGTCGACCGTCGAGCGAATCAGCTCGGATATTCCGGAAATCACCATTGGTCGTCCGATCGCGAATACGGAGGTGTATGTGCTTGATCCCTATTTACAGCCGG
This sequence comes from Nitrospira sp., assembly GCA_030692565.1. Lineage (NCBI taxonomy): Bacteria > Pseudomonadati > Nitrospirota > Nitrospiria > Nitrospirales > Nitrospiraceae > Nitrospira > Nitrospira sp. Next base: position 28,457 of record JAUYAO010000015.1, on the reverse strand, counting down.
TCCCGGTCGGTGTAGCCGGAGAGATCTATATCGGAGGGGATGGGGTGGCGCGGGGATATCATGGCCGCGCGGACCTCACGGCAGACAGATTTATCCCTCACCCGTTCTCACTTCATCCCGCTGCCAAGCTCTATCGGACCGGTGATCTCGGACGCTATCGAACCGATGGGAAAATTGTCCATCTGGGCCGGATCGATCACCAGGTCAAGATCCGAGGATTCCGTATCGAGCTTGGCGAAATCGAGGCCATCCTCAGTCGCCACACCAAGATCAAGCAAGCGGTTGTAACGGCACGGGACGATCAGCACGGCCTGAAGCAGTTGGCGGCGTACCTGGTATTGCAGGAAGGGCAGGAGGCCGGAGCGGAAGAACTGCGTTCCTTCCTACGGGCGGTGCTGCCGGAGTATATGGTGCCGTCCTTCTTTGTGTTTCTTGACGCGTTCCCTTTGACGGCCAATAAGAAAATTGATGTGCGTGCCTTGCCTCCGCCGGAGATGACGAGCCATACGGCCGGTCAGCCCTATGTCGGGCCTCGAAATGGAATGGAGGTCCAGCTGACGGCGTTGTGGCAACAGGTTCTTGGGATGCAGGACATCGGAATTCACGACAATTTCTTTGATCTCGGCGGACATTCACTTAAGGCCGCGCAGCTGTTTTATCAGCTGGAACTCGTATTTGGAAAACAGCTTCCCTTGGCCACGTTGTTTCAAGCTCCCACGATAGCCGAGCTTGCGTCTGTGTTGACCAAAGCGAGTTGGGTTCCCCCGTGGCAGTCTCTGGTCGCGATACAGCCTAGCGGAACCGGAGTGCCGTTGTTTATGGTGCCGGGTGTTGGAGGAAACGTGCTGGTCTTTGCCAAGCTGGCACGTCTTCTCGGGACGGACCAGCCGCTCTACGGACTGCAGGCGAGAGGGCTCGATGGTAAGGAAACGCCGTTCATCTCGGTGTCGGAGATGGCCGCTCACTATGTGCAGGAAGTGCGGCGCATGTATCCTGAGGGACCGTATCTGATCGGGGGCGTCTGTACCGGAGGGCTGATTGGCTATGAAATGGCCAGGCAGCTCACAGCGCTGGGTTGCCAGGTCACTCTTTTCATGATGGACACGTGGCATCCTGATTCTTACCGCAGGTATAAGCATCGTCTGGTCGCGAAAGCCTTCATGTCCATGATCGTGCTGGGCAAGATTGTCGGAGATATCCGAAGCATCTCGCGGCTACCGATGAACGAGTGGTGGGTGACTCTTACACGCAAGACTCAGGTCGCGCTGTCTTTATTTTCACAGTCCCTCACGGATCATATCCAGGACAGGGATTTCCAAGTGCAGCGCCTGACGGAGGCCACGCTCCTCGCAGTGGCCCGGTATCATGTGGAGCCGACTTCTGCGGAGGTTGTGAATGTGGTGGCTTCCAATCGGCATGTCGAGGATGTCATTCCGGACACTCGGCATCGCTGGCAGGAGCTAGGGGCGAGGTCGAGTTGCACCGTGCATATTCCAGCCGAGGATTCAGGCCGTCTATTCGTGTCGCCGTTTGTTGAAGAACTGGCCGGCCATTTGCAGAATTACCTCCAGACGAGTCCGGAGCGTGCCGTAGGAGTTGGAACTCCGGCTCGCAACAATCAGTCCGCATGAACATCCGCCTCCCAGGGTTCGTCTCGTTTCTGTTCCAGCGCTCACGTTCCGTGATGGCCGCCATGGTCAGTGTGGGTGTGTTGTCCGGACTCTGCAGCGCGGGCGTGCTGGCCTTGATCAATCGAGTCCTGCAACAGCGGCATGATCAGGAAGCTCTCCTGGCGTTCGGGTTTGTCGCAGTCGTTGCAGGGAAGCTCGCCACTCAGATTGTGTCGCAATTGACCCTGGCGCGCTTTGCTCAAGACACGACCCTCGACCTCTCCCTGACGCTCTGTGAGAAGATTCTCACCTCTCCGTATCGACGCACTGAGGCGTACGGTCATGCGAATATTCTGGTCACCCTGACTGACGACGTGAGCATGCTCGCGTGGTCGATCCAATGTTTGCCGCAATTGGCGATGAATGTGGCTATTGTCCTCGGGTGCGGGGTCTATCTTCTCTGGTTGTCTTGGCCGACGTTTCTGCTCGTCGTGACGGCCACATTGCTGGGGGCGTGGGGATATCATTGGTTGCATACCAGGGCCTTTTCGACCATCTACTCATCCCGTGAGGCCAGAGCTCAGCTATTCAGACATTTCCGGTCTTTGACGGAAGGGATCAAGGAGTTGACCCTTCACAGGCAAAGGCGCAAAGAGTTTATTGATCAGGAGCTCCACGGAGCGGCCGATCTGTACCGGCGAACCAGTATCGATGCCTCCAGACAATATGCGATTGCCGAGGCCTGGTCCCATTTCGCCTTTTATTCCATGATCGGCGTCATTCTTTTTGTATTTCCCTTGCTGTTTCCACTTTCGACGGAGTCATTGATCGGGTATGTCGTGGTATTGCTGTACATGATGTCTCCCATTTGGGGAATCATCGGTATCTTGCCGACCGTTGAACGGGGGCAGGTCGCGTTTGAGAATATTCAAAGATTGGGCGTGTCCTTGGACACATCCGCTGAGAGCCGCCACAGCGTCGTTCCACTGGTGACGGCAGGAAAGATGGAGTCCCTGACATTAGAGTCAGTCACGTTTCAATATGCGACAGACAGTCGGGGCAACGACCCATTTTCACTCGGTCCCATCAGCCTGAAGCTGTGTCCCGGGGAATTGTCGTTTGTGATCGGGGGAAATGGCAGCGGGAAGTCGACGTTCGTCAAGCTGCTTGCCGGCTTGTATGTTCCGCACTCGGGCGAGGTGTCCTTAAATAGGATCTTGATCTCGGATGCCAACCGCGACTGGTATCGCGAGCATTTCTCGGTGGTGTTTTCTGATTTTCACTTATTTGAGAAACTGTTAGGCATTGAGGAAGAGCGAATTCGGACATCGGCGGCCGCGTATCTCTCCAGCTTGCAGCTTGACCACAAGGTGGAGGTAAGAGAGCGCAAATTCTCGACAATCGATTTATCCCAGGGCCAGCGAAAACGCCTGGCTCTGCTGACGGCCTATCTGGAAGACCGGCCGGTGTATGTGTTCGATGAGTGGGCGGCCGATCAGGATCCGCAGTACAAGGACGTCTTTTATATGAAGCTATTGCCGGAACTTCGTGCGAGAGGGAAGAGTGTGGTGGTCATTACGCATGATGACCGGTATTTCCATCTCGGCGATCGGGTCATTAAGCTGGAGAACGGGAAAGTCGTATCCTCCTGACATCTGTCGGTGGGGTGTGACTCTGAAAAACAAGATGAGCCCACGATCGGTCAGGATGCAGGCGAGTGTCAGCGTGGAATTCTCCCCGATTCGAGACCTGTTCACGGCGCCTGTCGCACGCTGTCGGTCGCTTCCTGCCGCGACGATCGATCTCTGGCCACTGGCTCTAGCCGGTGAGGGTATCGAGTACGATCGGTGTCTGGATTGGCTTGACCAACAGGAACGTGCAAGGGCTGCCAGATTTCTTCGACGGCAGGACCGCGAGCGGTATGTGCTGGCTCACGGAGGGTTGCGGTTCATCTTAGGGCTCTATCTCGGCCTCGACCCGGCCCGCATCGAGTTCGGTTCGACTCCCACTGGAAAGCCGACATTAGGAGGTCTCCGGCGGGAGAGTGCAATATTGAGCTTCAATCTCTCGCATGCGCATGGGAAAGCCATGGTCGCGGTCGCGCAGGGTCAAGATGTTGGGGTAGATCTGGAAATGATCAGGGAGGACGTAGAAGTGCTCAAGCTGGCTGAGCGATTCTTCTCCGAGCGCGAGCACCTGCTCTTGCAATCCACTGTATCCGAATCACGCAGTTCGGAGTTCTTTCACTACTGGGTTGCGAAAGAAGCAGTCCTGAAAGCCGAAGGGGTAGGATTAGCCTCGCTGCAGGCTTGTGAAATCGACTGGTCAAAGGGATCGGATCGCGACGGAGTGCCCGTGCGACTCGCAGGACAGTCACAAGTACCCTGGGTCGTGAAGACCCTGGATTGCGGACCCGGATGGGTCGGTGCGGTTGCAGCGCAAGGATTCGATTGGGCGATCAATCCCTGCGCAACGCGCAACGGATGAACCTCAGGAAACAGCCGGGCAGCCGGACAAAATGAGTTAGGGAGTCTCGCGGCGTCGTTGCCGAAAAAACTCTCGCAGTAAGGCCTGACTTTCAATTTCGCACAGCCCTCCCGTCACAGTGACCCGGTGGTTCAGCCGGGGTTCCGCCGGAATATCCATCAGCGAGCCGCAGGCGCCGGCCTTGGGGTCCCAGGCGCCGAACACAGTCCTGGCAATGCGTGACTGGACAATGGCGCCCGCGCACATCGGACAGGGTTCCAGGGTGACATAGAGTGTGCAGTCGATCAGCCGCCAGGTCCCCAGTTTTTCCGCCGCTTCTTGAATGACCAGGATCTCCGCATGCGCCGTCGGGTCCTGCCTTGTTTCACGGAGATTATGGGCCAACGCCAGCACCTGTCCGGCATGGACCAGCAGCGCGGCAATTGGCACTTCTCCTAGTGCAGGAGCCTGCGCCGCCTGATTCAGCGCCATGCGCATGAATGTTTCGTCCTGTGCGGGGTCGATCGTCATGAGTGTATGGCTTCCATCTGCGCAGTCGTTTGTCGACGCTCAAGGCCTGGGTGGTGCAGTTGGTCGGGCGGTGTGACGGGCGTCTTTACGACTGGCTGACCAGATAGATCGGACCGGTCGGCGTGGGTCGGCCCCCTGAAGGCTCAAGGCTGACGGCAAACTTTTTGGTCTTGGAGAATTCCGGGACCCGGCTGACCAGGAGATGCGCAGTTTCACCGCTGTCCATATGGAAGGTTCCCACGCTGACCGGCTTGTCATTGATGGCCCAGAGTTGATACGTGGTGCCGTTGGGGCATTCCGGAAGATTCATGGCGTAGAGCCAGGCCTTCTTGGTCCGGGCATCGTAGACGAGCATGCCGGACGCTTGCTTGGCCATGTCTGATCCATTGAGTGAGACGGCTTTTGCGTTCGGAACGCGGAGTAGGGCGGCGAGCTCATCTTCCGGTTCACGGTTGGCAGGCGGCACTCCCCCGCGCGCAGCAAATTGGAACTTCAGATCTTCGAGCTCCGCCTCGCGTTGAATGAGCTGATCCTTCAGTTCTGTTGAGTCGGTTGTGCGTTGCTGCAACTCTTCCTTCATTTGAACGATCGTGCGCTCCCGCTCGTCCAGTTGCTGCTGGAGCGCGGCGACCTTCTTCGTCTGGTCATCCGAAGCCGCTTGGAGCTGCTGGACAACGGCGGTGCCGGTGACGTTTTGCGTGTAGGAGGTCCAGGCGAGGTAGCCTCCGATGGAGAGAATGGCCAATGCGGCGAAGCTTAAGGCCCACCCAAACGATCTCGGCGCGGTTGCGGATTCCGGAGGGAAGAGATGGTTCATCCATTCGCCCGGTTCCAGGCTTGGCTTCACGTCGACCTTGTCTTGAGCATCTTCGGCGATGGCGGTCGGCGTCCGCGCGGCCATGATTTTTGCTTTCAGGGCCCGCGGAGCCGGCGTCGAACTCAATCCGAACGGCAGAATGGCCGCTACCGACTGGAATTCCTTGAGCGCCGTATGGCACGAGACGCAACCCGAGAGCAGATGGGCTTCGAGCGCCTGCCGCTCGGAGCGTTCGAGCGCGCCGGCAGCATACAGCGGGACGGCTTCTTCGAGTTCTTCGTGGGTCATACGTGTTCACCCTGTTCCCAACAGCGCCGGAGCGACTCCCGGAGCTTGGACATGCCCAGCTTGATTCTGGTCTTTACCGTGCCGAGCGGCTGATTCAGACGGGCTGCGATTTCTGCGTGGGACAGCCCTTCGTAGTAGGCCAATTCCAGCGCATGTTGTTGGGCTTGCGGGAGCGCCGCCAGCGCGCCTCCCACCAAAGTTCGAATTTCCTGATCAGCTTGGGCGTCAAAAGGGTTGGGACCTCGATCGGCGATCTGGGAGGCCGATGAGCTGTCCAGAGATTCCGTCGACTTATTCAGGCCCCGGGAGGCCCGGGCCCGGAGTCGATCGATGGCCCGGCTCCGCGTCAGCGTGACCAGCCAGGCTACAGGGGTTCCCCGTCCGACATCGTAGCGGGAGACTTTGCGCCAGACCTCCAGGTAGACATCCTGGAGGAGTTCAGCCGCTTCATCGCGATTGCCGAGAATGCGCAGTGCCATCGTATACAAGAGCGTACTGGATTGATCGTAGAGCTGACTGAATGCCTGGTGGTCTCCCTTGACCACCCGGGCCAGCAGCTTTGGGTCAATGTTTGAGGCGGCGTGTTGCGACGAGGGGTCCATAGTGGATCAGTTGGCTAACAACATTCTGACGTCGGTCTGAAACACGCCCCAACTATAACACTCTACGGAGCGATCGGGCAAAAGGATGTGTGATTCAACTCTGCAAAATTGAAAGTGATTACCGGGAGGATGGTTGCCGTCAGGAGCCCAACTGATGCCGCAGCGCCTCTCGGAGGGTGAACTCCAGCCTGGTGCCGGCCAGGATGGGCCGAATGTCCAGTCTTTCCGTGGATTGGTGAAAGGTTCCCAGCCGAATCGGGCCAAGGCGAATTCCGAGGATCATCCTCGGATCGGGCCGACCGTCCTGAATTGATGGGGGTTCCGTTGGATTGGGTGCAAGGGCCTCGTGGAGCGACTGTACCGGGCTTGCCGTCATGCGTTCAACGGAGGTCCATCGGACCGTCTGGCTGGCCAAGAACTCTCCGAGCCAGGAGTGCTGTAACCCCAGTCGAATCAGGCGGCGGGCTCCTCGTCGACTGCGATCCAGAATGGTTACGCTCAGGTGGTCGATGATGCGGCGCCACGGCGGCGGAGGGGGCAGTGTTGCCAGATCTGCCATGAGGACGCGGGTCGATCCACGCACCACCGCGACGACGATGCCGAGCACATCTCTGAGCATCACCGGTTCCGGAGCCCCGGAATTGGCATCGCCTTTTGTGAGCAGGACTTGCTCTTGCCGTGCGACCAGCCTGTGGCAGACCAGTCCGAACGGTCTCCGGAAGACCACTAAGTCACCCACATGGAGCGGCTCAGCCGGACCCAGTTCAAGGCGATCGCCTTTGCAGAGTGTGGGATACATGCTCCAAGACGCCACACGAGGGATCAGCAGATGTTGCAACGCCGTTCCCTGGCAGTTCTCAGGGAGTGCGCTGCCGGCAAAGCGGGTTGCGGTGCGCGGCGTGAGGGTGACGATCATGCGGGGCTCCGCATGGGCGATCGGAGGAGACGCCGAACAATTGCGGTTGCCAGGGTGAGTAGGGCCCAGGTCAGGCTGATCAGGCGGCGGCAGCGGGTGATGAGGGGTGTGCGCGTCGCGGCGGCTCCATAGCGGTATCCGAGAAACGTCTTGGACGGCAAGAAGGTCTGGCGCAGGTCGCGCCATTTGCTTCCCGCCGGCCTGGTCAGCCAGATCAGGAAATGACCGAGTTCGGGGATAGGCTGTGTGGTAACCAGACGTTGGAGCAGCCAATAGAGGACTCTGTCAGAGCCTCCGCCTGGGGCCAGGGATTGGAGAAAAGATTCCGGAATGGGAAGCGTCGGCATGCGGTGACGAAGGTACGTGAGCCCATAGAGCAACGGGATCGAGAGCGAGTACTGTCTGGCCTTGCGGGTGACGGCCGTCCACTCGAGTGCTTCGCGTGAGAGCAGCAAGCGAATGTCCTGCTCCCATCCCGGGGTGAACGCACCGCGATGAATGACCGCATAGGCGATCAGATGGATCAGGAGATCATCGGCGGCGAGCAGAGAGACTCTTCGCGGGTGGAGGGTATGCGGTCTGGCGGTGGCCCATAACTCGGCCAGGCTCTGGTCGTCGAGATACCAGAGCCTGGTGACGATATCGAAGGCGAGTCCCTTCCCTGGAGACGCATAGCAGGGATTTCCATCGATCTGTTTGCTATAGCCTGCCGCTGTCAGGATCTTATCAAGCGACACAAGGTCCGTCTCATGGACGAGCAGATCGATGTCTGACAGTGGCCGCGTCCCACGGATTCCGTAACACCTGACCAGGACATCGAGCCCTTTGAGGACCAGAAAGGGAATGTGTGCTTGTTCCAGGAGCGTGGCGAAGGCATGGAACTGTTCGAACACAGCGGCATTGCCGGCGCTCACGCGGGAGTAGGCGTCAGCGAGATCGTCGAGGGTCGAGGAGGGCATGGGTATGATGCTCCAGTGTGGCCCACTCTTTGAAGTGCGGAAGGCAGGCACTCATATCGCCGGTCTCCAGCCAGGCATCGCTGCGGCCCTGGCGGCAGAATCGATTGACGTCGCACGTCGGACATGCGTACCGGGTATTGGGCTGCGCCCGGTCGACGGTCTCTTTGAGGATGGCCCATCCTTCGCGCAAGGTGCCGGTTCGCAAATCATACTTGGGTGTCGGAAAGGCCACGCAGAGATTCATCTCCCCGTAGGGCGTCACGGCAAAGCGACTGCGGCCGCAGGCGCAGGAAATGAAGGGTTCATTGGCGGCGCAGGCGTCAGGAGCTAGATCCGGCGACGCTTTCCCCAGTTTCCGAAGGTCGAGTTCAGTTTTCCGATCAGGAGACAGCCGATAGGACAGCGGCGCGGCGTCGCCATCGGTTCGGGGGTGGATGTCGAGGCTGTATTGAAACTTGAATCCTCGGGATTCCACGAGAGCCTGGCAGGCATCGACTTCCGTCCAATTGACCGTGGTCACGGGCATCCGGACGGTTACCGGGAACGGACAGGCTTTCAGCGTATCGAGCCCGTGAAGAAAATGGGCGAAAGAGCCGCCCACTCCGGTCATCGATTCATAGGTGGTCATCGTCGCGCCGTAGATGGATACGAACGCATGGGCGATGGGCACCTCTGTGAGGAGCGACGCAAACGCCGGAGTCATGCGGGTGGCGTTCGTCAACAACCAGATCAGCAGACCGGCCTGGCGCGCGTGGCGAAGGATCGGTTCGATGTCGGGCCGTAGCGACGGTTCGCCTCCGCTAAGGCTGACGGTTAGCACGCCTAGCTCGGCCATCTGAGTGAGGATGGTGCAGACCTCGGCGGTCGTCAGTTCATGGGGCAAGGCTCGATGAGTCGGATTGAAACAATGGACACAGCGAAGATTGCAGCCATAGGTCAGCTCGAAAGCGGCGCTGTCCGGTCGGCGGTCTTGCCCGGAGCGGGCTGAGATGGAGTCGAGAAAAGTTTGGGCGTCGAGGTGTCGCATTATACGGTCGTGAGCGGGGTCGTCCGCTGATGATCCATGATCGCATCGACGACATTCGGATGCTTGAGACACGCGAGCCCGACGCACGGAATCTGTCGTGTCAGAGCGATCAGGCTGTCCACGGTTGCGTCCATGGCGGTGCGATCCCAATAGGGGAGAAACGTTTGTTGGAGGAGAAACGCGACGATGCGCGAATGCGGGAGGGGCTCGAAGCGATGCCGGTCCTGTCCATGGCGGATACAGAAGAGCCGGAATAGCGGGGCTGAGGCATTGGCGGCAAACTCTCCCGAGCCGATCCAGGGTGTGCCATACAGCATGACCGAGGAATGGGTTCGGCGCACAATCATGCGCTCATCGCTGAAGACTCGGGCGCCCCGTTCGGCAAACCATCCGGCCAGCGTCGACTTACCGGTTCCTGATGCGCCGGTAAAGACGAACCCAGTCTCCTGGTAGGCCAATCCTGAAGCGTGAAGCAGGATGCCTCCATCCCGCGCCAGGAGAGACAGCAGAGAGACTTCGAGAATCGGATTGAAAAGCTGCATGGGCGACCAGCCCACTTGCCCGTTCTGGAAATCCGGCAATACCCAGACCTCCACATGCCGGTAATCCGGCGACAACCGCGCGCGCGCCCGTGAGGCGCCGGTTTTCGGACTGAGGCTATCGAGGACGAGATGGTCGCCAGACTCAAAGAGTTTCCAGTGTCCGTGATCCGAATCGAATCGCAAGCGGTCCGTCGGAAGGTCAGGGAGAGGTGAGGCTACCGCGACCTCAACCGCGATATCGGCTGGACTGTGCTTGTCCACCAGAAATGCATCGAAGGGACGAAGCGGCCACAGGAGAACGGGGTGGTCTCGGGGTTCATTGACCGTGATGCGGTATCCGCCGATCTCAAGGGTAAAGCGCATGCTGATTCCTTATGAAGCGCGGGGGCCGCTGTCATGACAGGTTCGTCCCATGTAGGTCAGCGGAATGACCGAACGTTTGCAACCAACCAGACTGGCGTTGGGATAATTGCTACATCCGGTAGGTGGACGGCAGCCGTTGGTGCCGCCCGCTGATGTGGCGATGGTGGCGGTACTGCAGGAGGTCAAGATGGCTTGCTCCTGATCGAGCGGGACTTCAAACAGCTGCGGCGTTGTATAAGGCTTCTTCTGGTTCATGACGAGACTCCTGTTGCGGCTGTCGCAGGACGGGGGTGCCCATGCAGGGGATGAATCAATGGCTGCCGGTGGGTCGACTCGGCGCGGGCGAAGGCGACGTCACAGTCATAGGGAATCGGGGATTCCGGATGGCCGGTTTCCCATCGGGCTTGCGTCGGCTGCTTGTCGCAAAATGTATGCAGGGTACAGGTCCGGCAGGCGGAATCCGTCTGGTAGGTCAGACCGGGTATTGCCGCAAAGGTCTGTTTGATCGCCTCGCGCACGGTGTGAGTGCGCAACGACAGGCGTGTTTCATATTGGAACGTGCAGGTGCTGAGCTCCCCCCAGGCGTTGATGTGAATCGTATCGGTGCCGCAACCGCAGCGAAACAGGCGCTCGTGTGCGGGAGGAGAGAGGGGATCGTGTGTGGGGCAATTCTCAGTCTCGTGGGTCACATCCCGATTCGAGCGGAGTCGGTGGATGGCATCGGGAGCGATGCGATAGTCGAGAGAGGAGCCGTCTCCGTTCAGGCGGGGCGAGAGGGATGTGGTATAGCCGAAGGTCTGACCATTCGATTCGGTGAACCGGCGCAGTTGGTCCATCTCGCCTGCATTCCAGTTCATCAATTTGGTTTTGAGGGAAAAGGGCAGGCCGCCGGCCTGCAGCAGAGCGATTCCACGAAGAAAGGCGCGATACGAGCCCGGCACCTGCGTGAACCAGTCGAATTGCGATTCATCGACCGAGTGGCAGGAAATGTCGATGGAAAAGGGCGGGTGCGCCTGCAAGCGTTCGATGATCGCGCGGGTGAAGAGCGTGCCGTTCGTGTAGAGCTGCAATAGGAATCCGTGACCGATTGCAGCTTCGTAAATGTCGAAAAAGTCCGGCCGCATGAAAATATCGCCGCCGGTCAGGTTCAGCCAGATGATCCCGATGTCTCGCATCTCACCGAGGAGCCGTTGAATCTCGGTCAACGTGAGCTCGCGCGGAAAGTAGGCACTGTCGTTATACGGATCGGTGTAGCAATGCCGGCAGTGGAGATTGCAGCGATAGGTGAGTTCGAGTTGCGCTTTGATGACCCGGTGACGGGTGGCGGCTTGGTCGTGAACATGCTGGCTGAACGTCCCGTAGGGGATCATGGGCAACGGGCGGGTATCAGACATGATGCGCTTCCGGTTGAATAAGGCTCGTCGAGGCCGGCGTCTTCCATTCGCAGGCAAACGTCGGAAGCACCTCATAAAACCCTTCTCGGAATGAACCTTGTCGTAGATCGTAGGACTGCCGCCGGTTCCCCGAACAGAGATGCAAGCCGCCGTAGGCATCGATGTGAAAGCGCTGCATGCCGCTGTTGCAAGGCGGGAGAGCGGTTCGGGATTTCCGGCAGGCTTCGTTCCAGAGATCCGGGTCCTGCCTGTTCAATGTCTCCAGCTCATGTGCCGAGAGGGCATAACGAAACGGTCCGGCCCCGCCGTCAAGTTCGGGGCGTAGGTCCTCCCCTAGGCGAAAGGCCCCCGGTCCCAGCGAGGCGGCCCATGATTTGACGGCAAGTACTTCGTCACGGTTGACGGTCATCGCGGTGGTCTTGACGACAAGCGGAAGTCGTCGGGCGGCCAACATGCGAATTGCGTCCAAACATCGCGCATGGGAGCCGACTCCTTGCGTGACGCGCTCGAAGGTTTCGGTCGTCGTGCCATGGAGACTGATTTCAATACGATGTGGCGGGAGAGCCGCGAGGCGATCGGCGATGGGTTCGGTGATGAGTGTGCCGTTGGTAAAGAGGGTCACCAGGAGTCCGCGCGAGACGGCGTAGTCGTAGATCTGAAAGAAGTCCGGCCGTGCGAGCGGCTCGCCGCCGGTCAGGCAGAGCTCAAGGAGCCCGGCCTCAAGCAGCTGATCCATGATGCGAAAGATCTCGGACGTAGAGAGTTCGCGGCGAACGGATTCCGGTGTGTTCCGACAATCCGTGTAACACATGACGCATCGGAGATTGCAGCGGCAGGTGATCTCCCACTGGCAGGCGAGGGGGTAACGATCCGGCAGATGGCTGAGTTTAACCTGTGGGACCATGGGCGACCGCCACCTCTTGAATTGCCTGGATCGAGAGAAGGTCTGCCAGTAGGGTGTCGAAGTCTTGATGCAACTGGTCCGGGGCAACATCGTAGTCCTCGATAAATGCGGCGCAGATGTCCCGTACGGTGCAGGTTCCGTCGAGGCGCTGCCAGAGGGCTGCACCGGTTTCATTTAAGACGTAGATGCTGTTGGAATCTTTGAGCGAGCGCCGTACCGGGACGAGGATACATTCTCCGGCCACGTCGCGCTGGACATAATCCGGATGCTTCGCAAAGACGGCCGTAGGATTCATGGCTGGCAGGATAGCAAATCCTCTAAGGGGCTTCCAGCGGTATTTCTTGGAAAAGGGCGCGGGTGGCGGGGGAGGGCTGGCTCAGGAGAGGACGGCATAGCCATCGGGCCAGTTCAGCTCGACCAGGGTGGCGCCGGCTTCCGCGACCTCCGCACGCAGTTCTTCCTCATCGTGAAACACATGCATGAAGTGGCCGTTGGTGCAGGTATCGCCGTCTTGATAGGTCTGGTTGGTTCCCGGCCAGGAGAGAATAGTGCCGGTGCATCGCCGGATGATGCGGGTGAGCGCCGTGTCCGGTTCTCTGGCGATCACGAAGTTCAGGACTAGCTTTCCACCAGGCGCAAGGCATGTTCTGAGGCTCCGTAGCCACTCCTGTCGTCGTGTACGCCCTGGGACGGCGCTGTACATGACGCCGGAGAGGAGGATGTATGCGACGGACGCGGCTCGAACCGGGGGTGTGAGAAAGTCCGCTTGTACGAATGTGACGGGAAGATTCAACGACGCGGCCCGTCGGGCGCCGATGAGTAATCCTCCGCGAGCAATGTCCAGCGCCAATGCGTAATAGCCTCGTTGGGCCAGCACGAGCGACTCGCGCCCGAGCCCAGCCCCGAGGATGAGGATGGAATCGGGCCGCGACAGATGTTGCGCCAGCATCTGTTCCTCCCAGGCCTCCAACGACCAGGAATAGCCGGTGAGGGGAATACGGGTACCGGCCTCCGCGTAGCTGCGATCATAGTAACGACGGATCAGTGCGCTGAGTTGATCGGGCGGCAAGAGCGCCGGGAGGATGCCATACAGAAACATGTGGATCTGTGCGAGCCATCCGGCGAGCGTGCCCACGAGCTTCGCGCATCCCGTGACGATGATGGCCAGGAGACGCATGGCTATCTTCCTGATGGCTGCAAAAACGGCAGGAGCTGCATGGCCGCATCAGCCGCGCCGGTACAGGCAGGCGGAAGGGAGGCTGGCTTCGGCAACGCCAGCGCCTGTTGAATGGCCGGTTCCCAGTGGGCTTCCAGAAAGTCAGCACGGGAGAGCTCCACTCCGCGACCATATCGATGCAAATAGGTGACGAGAGAGTCCTCGTCGGCAAAATTGTAACGGCGGACGTAGACAATGGGAGTCTGGACCTCAACTGCTTCAATCGTGGTCCCATAGCCTGGTTTCGTCATGATGACATCGACGGAAGATAGGAGGGTGCTGAACCGCTCTGAGAGTACGGAGAGGGAATGGACGCGACGATTATGGGGAGGAACTGGACCGTCGATTAAGAATTGAATGCCCCGCATCGATTCCATGCGATCAAATGGGAGCGCTTCGAAACGGATCCCGCCAAAGGCCACGAGCACGAGCGAATCCTCATTCGGGATATTCAATTGTGCACGTAGCTGAGCTCGTGCTGGAGGCAACGGATGGGCAATCGGTCCGATGTCGATGGCGTGGCGAAAGGCCGGCATCGGCAATCCCGGTGTGAGGCGCAGCAGGAGATGGGCCTGTCCATACGCGCGGCGGATGTCCTCAAGAATGGCCGCGTGCCAAGGCTGCGCCGGATCGACATGGTCTCGCAGGATCTCATCCCAGCTTAGACTGGCGATCGCCACTGTCGGTATGCCGGCGTCGGCCCCGGCCGCCATGGTCAGGTAGGGTGTATTGCCGATGACGAGATCCGGGCGAGCCTCCTGGATGGCGAGGGTTTCTTCCTTGAGTCGGGCTTCCCAGTGTGCGTGAAAGGTCCGATGTGCCTGCCAGGTCGCGTCCCAGTCCATCGTGAGGGGACCATGCTGCAGGCACCCGATATCCATCTGGGCTGGCAGCAGTTCCCATGGCACGGTCATGCGCGATTCGAAAAAGTGACGGGGGACGTTCGTGCGGAGAATGACGCTGAGCGAGGGAATCCGCTTGCCCAGTTCGTTCAGCACGGGGACGACTTGGGCGGCGTGTCCGTAGCCGTGGGCGGAAATGGCTGACCAGATCAGTGGCACAGAAGGGTCGCTCGTGACGGGTTAGCTGTTGGAGTAATCGGACTCCAGCGGCGCGATGTTGTATTCCAACTCCAGATCGAACTCGTCCACGAGTTCGTTGAACGCCTTTGCGCCCATATCTGAGCGCACTTCATTCATCACCAGATCGATCATGGGGGCCGCGCGCGGTCCGAATTGTGCGATGGCCGATTCGATGCGCTGTTTGGCTGTATCCAACGTCATAGGAGGTCTCCGTGGTTAGCGTAGCCCTTGGATGATCATCTGCATTTCAGGGACGAGGTCGCGCCCGCCATTGGCTCGTCCGGAGGCGGAGGCGTCGATACCGGCTTGTAGCACGGGCTTGGCTTCGTCCGGCCGTCCCACACCGATCAGGGCACGTCCGAGGGCCAGGTGGGACGCGACATGCACCGGATCCAGTTGCACGGCGACGCGCAGGTGTTCAACGGCTTCTTCCAGATTGCCGCCTTCCTGCAGAATTTTATTGCCCAGGCCGTAGCGCCCGAGGAACCCCTTGGGGTTTTTGACGACCATTTGACGAAAGGCTTCAATGTCCATGTGTGCTCCGCTGTGAGGGGCGCATCATAGCATTAGGCACCGGCGGGAGACCAGGCCATCTCCGATGGGGGATGTGCGGGTTGTCCGGGGGAGCGGGACGAGCAGCGCTTACCGAGGTTCGTTCGGTGCGGTCGTGGATATCGTGATCGCCGCCGGTGTGGGACGCCTTGATCGGATACTGACGCTGTGGATGGTCCGTTCGGTGACGGGGGCGCTGCTGGCATTGTAGAAGGTCGCGTCTTTGACGAGTTGGTTCATGAGGTCAGTGATGCCGGCTTCCATCACGTGGCCCTTCAGTTCTGCAATCATCGACGGGCTGGCGCTGAAGAGATTGTATCGGGCTATCCCCGATGACTCGGCATGATAGGTCTTGACGGTTCCATCCCAGCGTTCGAGCTCTAATGTGAGAGTGGTGCCGTAGTCGTAGTGCAGTTCCATAACCGGAGCAAGGAGAAACATGGAGGTGCCAATGACGATCCCTTTCCATGCGGCCTCCCCGGGGTGAGAGTCAACGGCGTCATCGATCCTCATGCGGGCAACAACCGTTTTGTCGGCTACGGTTGACGTTCCCTGTTCGGCCAGAGAGAGTTGAGAAAAAAGGTTCAGGCTCTGCAACGAACCAAGCAAGCGCCGGTCGAGTTCCGTGGAGGGATTCTGAGGCGCCCCGTTGTGGCGGATCGTGACCTGGTCGAGGATCAACGGGACGCGGTCGATGCTCGCGATGGAGGCGGTTGCGCTGTCGGCGCGGGAGGCGGCTGACGGCAGGACATCAATCCAACGGTTGCAGCCGGTTGATAGTGTAATTACTGCCAGCAAGGCGGCGAGGATTCCGGGAGCTGTGCGCTGCGTCATGATGTACAATCCCTTCGTCAGAAGTAAAACGAAAATCCGCCGAACGGCAAGCTGGAGTTGAGCCCCAAGTTGGGATACCGCGTGCCGGCGTTGGAAATATGGTGGAACCGATAGCCGATGTTGAGTGAGGTCTGGGGCGTCAGGAAGAACGAGCAGCCAAATCCCGCGGTCAGAATAAAGTTGAACCGCGAGGATTCTTCGGGAATCTTGCCGGCGAGGTCGGTCCAGAACGGACCGCCGGCAAATTCAGCATAGGGATGAATACGATCGTGGGCGACCATGGTGTACTTGATCTTGGGCGTAAAGCCCATGCCGTGCGTGAGAAAGGGTTCTTGAAACTGGATGTAGACCACCTCGGCGCCCAGTGAAATCTGTCCGCGGTACCAGCTGTCGCCCATGGGATCGGTCACGGTCATCATCCAGGACGGCATCAAGGCAACGCCCTGCTGCTTGGTCGTGTGATCTTGCGTGAGGCGGTGCGGGAGGAGGTAGCCCGCGGAGAGGCCGACTTCCTGGGTGCCGACCGTGATCTGAGGAGCCACGGATTCCGTCGCCTGTGCCGGAGTGGCGATGGCGCCGACTATGAGGAGCAACCAAAGGGCACGCAGCAGCACGATCTCACCTTCTTCTCCATGTGTACGTCAGTATCTTGTCGGTTGTGCGAGGGAGAAACTTGATGCAATCGCTGTGACGATCCTACGGTAGCAGAGGATTTGTATCTGTCCAGAAAGATGTGAGAAATGTCAGTGCAGGCGGAGCGGAGGGCCTGGCTACGGATGGGAAATAGATTGACGAAGCTCGGTGAGTAACGTGCGGTCCCTGGCTTGTTCCGGGAGCTGGTAGTGCTGATCGAGGGACAGGACGCGTTCGAGGCAGCGAATCGCCGAGGGGGAATTGCGTTCGCGCACATAGAGTGCGGCCAGTAGCCGGAGGACGGCTGCTTCCCCCGGTGGGTTGCCCAGTTTGATGAAATGCTCCGAGGCATTGTTCAGGCATTTCTCCGCCTGACGCAAGGCGCCGGAATCGAGGAAGGTGTTGCCGAGTTGGCTGTAGGTCAGCGCCAGGCCCTCTTCGTTGCCGATGCGGCGATGGCATTCCAGCGCTTCAGTGAAGTGGGCGATGGCTTGATCCCAGTGGGTTTGCCGCGCCTCTTCCATGCCGAGGTTGTGATACAGAATCCCGAGCGCACGATCATCGTGCAGCGGTTTCAGTAGATCGAGGGCTTCAAGATAGTAGGGGCGGGCTTTCTCAGGGCGGCCGGCGCCGATGTGGAGATTGCCCAGATTCACCAGCGTGTGAGCGATGGCCTGTTGGTCGCGCTCGGTCCGTTGGATCGTCAATACTTCGCGATAGCAGGTCTCTGCCTGCTCAAGGTCTCCGGACAAGGCGCAGGCATTGCCGAGATTGCCGAGCGAGGCGGAGAGTTCGCGGGGATTGTCGGCAAGGCGATCGTCTGCAACGGCTTGCTCATAGGCAGCCTTGGCTTGAGCCAACTGCCCGCGGTGGAGAAAAATCCTGGCCCGGTGTTTATCGTCGTCTGACATGATTGCGCGGTGAGGTGTTAGCGGTAAGGCGTGAGCTGAGGTTAGTCGCCGCCTTTCGGCGTGTCTTTTCTGAACTCGACGACAATGTCGTCTTCCTCGTCCAGGCCCAGTCCAGCGCGAAACGATTCCAGGAGTTCGGTGACGTAACCGAGGTGTTGCTGATCTTTCCCGTCGCGCGAAGCCAGGTAGGATTCGGAGAGCCGCATGCCTGTCTCGAAATGGTGCGCGATCGTTTGTTCCGTCACCTGTTGCCAGGTGATGTAGATGCAGAAGGCTTGAAAGGCATGGGCCTGCGGATAGCGGGTCGCCAGCGAGAGCAATCCCTCATAAGCTTCGCGCGCGGTCGATCCGGCGTTGGATGAAAAGGTTTTTTCGAGTTCAGTGGCCGTCTCCCAGTCGGACCCGAGTTCAGGTTCTGCTTCTTCAAACGCCGCCTGCGCGGCAAGAGCTGCATCGAATTGCATGGGTAGACCTCACATTGTATTGGGCCAGGATACGTGGGGAGAGAAAGGGAGGTCAATGATCCCCGGCGAGCGATGCAGTCGTGGCCGGTCAGTCAGTCGATTCCAACCAGAAGCTCAGTATCGGTTGCAGTATCAAATGGAAGTCTGGGTCCGTGCCATCGTGGTGCGAGTGGCGGTGGAACCGTCAGAGGGGCAGCGAAATGACGCCGTTTCCGTTCGCCGTATCTATGCAGCTCTTTTAGCGGAGATCTGTTCGTAGAGGGGATAGAGTAATTCTTCCTCACGGCGAATGCGACTGCGCAGCTTGGCCAGGAGCAGGCCAAACTCCTTCGACAGATCGTGATCCGTTCCGCCTTGATCGCATTTCTTGAAGAAGCCAATGGCTAGTTTCGACGTCTCGGCCATATCCTTCGCAAATGTGTCCAAGGTTTCTTTGATAGAGGAGTTCTTCACTGCCGCTGTGTGCAACACCGGGTACAGTTCAAGGTCTTCTTTGCGCAGATGATCCAGCAGGCCCGTTCGTGCCGAGCGCAAGAGCTCCCGTGTTTCGGGGGTGGCGAAGCCGTTGGTTTTCGCCAGATGGAGGATCGAGAGAAGCTGGGTATGCTGTTCTTTCAATTCCTGAATGAGTCCGGACATGATAAAGCCTCCATGAGATGAGAATAGAATAGAATTCGACAGACCCTTATCGGACGGGGAGGGAGAAGTCTTTAGGTATCTTGTCTTGAATGGCAGCTGGCGATGGTCCAAGAGAAGGCTGGTTGTCACTTTACAAAAACGGCAGCGCCCAACCTATGTAATGAGTTGAGCGAAGAAGGGCAAGGGCCCGGCGCGTTTACTTTCCTTCCCGCTGCTCTGTAGACTGCCTTTACGATTACCATGGGTACTGAGAAGCCATCTTTCCCTCCGTCTGCGGATCTCGCTTCGACTGATCCGGTCGATCAGGTTATCCGCTATCACATCCAGACGAAGCATCATTTTAATCGCTATGCCCGGTCGATGGGGTATCTGGATTGGGCGAATCAGCCTAATCCCTTTCGGCGCTTCGCCGGGGCGGAGCTGATTCCGTTACCCTTATTGAAGCCTGATGAGGAGCCCATCTCGCCGGCCTATGACGCGATCTATCAGCAGGGGGCGGTTCCCTCTCAGCCGGTCACCCTGCGTTCGCTTTCCCGGTTTTTTGAATTTGCCCTGGCCCTGTCTGCCTGGAAGAAAGGCGGAGAGACGGAATGGGCGCTGCGGAGCAATCCCTCTTCAGGTAATCTCCATCCGACGGAAGGCTATGTGGTCCTGCCGCAGATCGGCGGACTCGACATACAGCCGGGGCTCTACCACTATGCGCCGAAAGAACATGGGCTGGAGCGGCGGGCGGCATATCCGGCTGAGCTGCTCGCGCGGCTGCTCGCTCCGTTTCCTCGCAAAGCACTGTTGTTCGGTCTCTCGTCGGTGCATTGGCGGGAAGCCTGGAAGTATGGCGAGAGGGCGTTTCGCTACTGCAATCACGACATCGGGCATGCCCTTGGGTCTGCGCGGGTCGCAGCGGCGACGCTGGGATGGAACATGGCGCTGCTGGACGGGGTGGAGCAGAACTGTGTGGCCTTGTTGTTAGGCACGAATCGCCCGGATGATTTTGCCGAGGTCGAACCGGAGCATCCGGATTGTCTCTGTGTGCTGTGGCCACGCGAGACCGAGGAGCCCTGGTCTTCAGACATCCCCCTCTCTCTCGATGCGGCTCTGGTCAAGGATCTCTCAAATGTGTCCTGGCAGGGGAAAGCGAATCGACTGAGCGGGGAGCACGGAGTTCATTGGGAGGCGATCGACGCGGTCGCCGATGCTTCGTGGAAGTTGTCGCAGGAGCAGCCGGTGTTGTCGCGTCCTCTTCCTGGGACGATCGACGCTTCAGGAGTGACGGGCGACGCCGGGCCTCCGGCCGGCCAAATCATCCGTCAGCGTCGAAGCGCCGTGTCGTTTGATGGACGGACATCGATTTCGTCGGCGGTCTTCTTTCGCATGCTGCAACGGGTAATGCCGCGCGCCGAACGTCCTCAGTTGGAGCGGCCGATGCCCTGGGATCTGTGGCCTCATGATTCGGCGATTCATTTGATGATCTTTGTGCATCGCGTCGAGGGGCTGGCGCCCGGTCTCTATGTCCTGGTGCGGGATCGAGCGAAGCTGCCGCTGGTTCAGCAGTCGCTCAATCCGGAGCTGGTCTGGACGCAGCCGCCGGGATGCCCTGATGATTTAGCGCTCTATTGGTTGCTCGAGGGTGATGCTAAGCGTGCGGCGGCGCAGGTGAGTTGCCATCAAGAGATTGCCGCGGACAGCGCGTTCTCGCTGGGCATGTTGGCTGAGTTTGAAGGACGCTTGCGTCAGGCGGGGGCCTGGTTTTATCCTCGGTTGTTCTGGGAGGCCGGATTGCTTGGCCAGGTATTGTATTTGGAGGCGGAGGCGGCCGGGGTGCGAGGGACGGGGATCGGCTGTTTCTTCGATGACCCGGTTCATGAGATGCTGGGCGTGCAGGGTTTGTCCTTTCAATCGCTGTATCACTTTACGATCGGCGGACCGGTGGAGGATCGCAGAATGATGACATTGGCTGCCTACCACCATCTGAGTCGATAGCGGCATGCATTCAGTAAAACCAATAGCTTGAACGGACGTCTTGGATGTTTAAGATTAAGAAGAAAAGCGAGAAGCCGAAACTGCCGGTCCTCTATAACGTCATCGAGGACTATTCGGAATTCGATGCCCCTGGAAACGTCACGGCTTGTGCGACGACGCTTCCTGAAGATCTTCCCGGCCATGCCAAGATTCTGTCCGAAAGCTATGGAGTGCCGCTGGCGACGATGACGGAGTTGCTGACTCAGGGCGGGGTCTATGTCTATCCTGCGGAAGGTGGACTCTTGACCCGCGGGCTCTTTGCCTGTGTGATCGATCCGACGGGTCTGTTGCCGAAGCGAACGTTTGTCCTGGATTTGATGCAGTTTGCCGAGACGGAGCATTTGGCTCGTGCCCGGTCGCTTTCGATGGCTGAGGCGGCCTATGAGATTTTCCATCGCACGTTGCCGGATGAGTTGAAGGAAAAGCTGGAGCAGAAGAATCTGGGGTTAGACTACCGCATGATCGATCGGGCCGTGGCGAAGGGCGGCGATATCAAGTACATCGATTTCCGCAAGGACTGGTCGCCGCACTTCAAACGGCTCTGCATCATGCCGGACGGACGGCTGGTCGAGACGGGCGGACTGGAGGAGTTTGCGCAGTTGCACGGGATTGCGGTGGCGCAAGCCAAGCATCTGATCGAAGAGGGCGGCACGTTGGACGTCGGTGCGGAGGTGTTGGCTTGCCAGATTGTGAACGGCCAGTCGTCGGTGGCGCGGTTCGGTGCGAAGAATTACCTGAAGGCGAAGGACCTGGCCGCAGCCAAGGGCATTCACATCCTGGATGCGCTGAGCGAGGTCGCCTACAACGATCCCGTGATGATGCGGGGGCTTGTACGGAAAGAACTATCGGGCGGACGCTAGTGGAGTCGTAAACGGAATCCAAGTCAGATCGTTGAAGCTCATGAGATGACCTCACCATCACGCCAGTTGTTGTTGCTGTGCTCCTGCCTCTTTCTGATTTCCGGGTGCGCGGCGCCTAAGCCGATACTCTATCCCAATGCCCATTTGCGTCAGGTCGGGGAGTCTGCTGCGGAGCAGGACATCGAGAACTGTTCTGCTATGGCCAAAGAAGCTGGAGCGACGCCGAGCCAAGGGAAGAGCGGCCACGTGGCCGGGAGTACGACGGCGGGTGGCGCGATTGGATCAGCGGCCGGCGCTGTGGGCGGGGCGGTCGTCGGACATCCCGGGCGCGGTGCGATGGTCGGGGCGGCGAGCGGGGCAACCGGCGGACTGCTCCGTGGCTTGTTTCGGAAGTCGCCGCCCAGTCAGGCGTTCAAGCAGTTTGTGAATCGTTGCCTGCAGGAGCGCGGCTATGAGCCTATGGGATGGGAATAGCTGGCGCTTTGGGTTGAGCGGGTTGCCCGAGAGATTTTCGCCAAACCTGCCAGAGTAGCGCTCCGAGGATGGTGCCGCTGAGGTTGCAGACAATATCCAAGGGCGAAGGGCGGCGATTGTGGGAGTACACTTGATACAGTTCGACGGTACAGGAAAGGAGTAAGCCCACAATCACGGCCGTGAGGAGGGCTGATCGGTTGTTCGAATTCCGATGTTGGAGGAACAGGACGGCCAAGGGGGCGTAGAGGGCGACGTTCACAATAATGTCCAGCCAGAATTGAAGTGATCGTATCTCGTCGAACGGTGGAATCCAAATGACATAGTCCCAATGGGAATGGCCGACGAAGTCGGACCCGTAAACGCCACTGGCGAGGATGAGGAAGCTGTACAGAATCCAGAACGTCAGCCACATAAGCGTCGAGCACTCTCCTGCCACATCGCGGGTCCCATCACTGTCGGCTTCCGTGATCCTCTCAGATCCTCTGGAAAGACTTCCAGTAAATACTGTTTCTGTCGTGGCGCGTTTTACGAGCGAGTTGTCTGCTGTGCTGCAGCCCGGAGACCTCCATGTCTCAGAGAAAGCCGACCGGATGTCATGTGGGAAGGGCTACGCTGGTGCATGGGTTGTGGTGATTGACGGAGCAGGACTGGGAGTTGAAGGGTTGAGGAGGGCATCGATCGTATTGATGAATATGGCTTTCTCGAAGGGTTTTTTAAGGAACCCGGCCGCTCCTTTAGATTTCGATTTCTCTTCGAGACCGATCTTGCCTTGTCCCGTCACAACGATGACGGGAATGTGTTTGGTTAAGGCATTCGTCTTGAGTCGATCGAGTAGCATCCAGCCGTCTCCGCCCGGCAGGCCGATATCGACCACAATGAGCGCGGGTTTTTCGCGGAGAGCTGATCCGGTGGCTTGGAGCGTGTCACCGGCGGAGAGGACGAGATAGCTTTCTTCAGAGAGAAACGCTTTCACAAGCAGTTGGAAGTCCGGGCTATCGTCGACGATCAGTATTTTGGTCCTGGTTCGCATGTCAGTGTGCGGGACGTTGCATGACCACCAGCGGCCCCTGATCGAGGTCAAAAAGCAGCTGCTGAAGCCGGGCGGCGTCCGGCTCGGATAAAGTTTGAAACTCCAGACCGAATGTAGTGCCTCGCACCCATCGGACGATAGCCTCAGTGATTTCCAATGGCCAATGGGAATCCGGGAGCTGGATTTTCAGTCCAACCACGCTTTGGGCCGGTAGCGATATCTTCGACTCGATACTGCAGCCGCCTACGGACAGATTGGTAATAGTGCCCTGGCCCGCGAGCGTTTCGCCGGCAAAGGTGCTCCCGAAGTTGACGTCGAATCGCGGACTCTTTCGATGATATCCCATGCTGACAAACCTGCCGGAGTTGAGTTCAATGTGCTACGCATACCGATTCGCGATAAGGGGCTTCTGTCCTTCTTCATCGGCACAACAGACTGTCAACTTGAGGTGGAATGGATCGGGTGCGACCGGGAAACGATATCGGAGGAGGCAGTGCCGGGATTATTCGTGGGTGGGGAAGGAAGGCTACTTGGCTGCCAGTTCTTCCTGTACGGCCTGAAGGAGTTTGTTGAGATCGAAGGGTTTCTGGAACGTCCGTCTGGCACCAAAGAGATTGGCCACGTCTAAGAAGTTGCGATCGCCTTGTGCGCCGGTGATCGCGATGACCTTGGCGTCCACATATTCACGAGTCAGCTGGAGCGTGGTTTCCAAGCCGTCGGTATCCGGCATCAGCAGATCCATGATGACCAGGTCGGCTGGGTGCTTCTGATAGATCTCAAGCCCTTCGCGTCCATTGGACGCTTCAAGCACCTGATGTCCGGCTTTTTCCAACACCTCGCGGAGGAGATGGCGGATGGACTCTTCGTCGTCGATAATCAAAATCGTAGCCATGGTTTTCCTTAATCTATGAGTGCGATCTTACCCGTCTGTCCGCTGTGTGTCTAGGAAGAAAATGGTTGGCGATCGGCCTGAATAGGGACGGTCTCACCTGGGCCTACCACGCGAATCAGCGTATGGGATTGGAACGGAGATGAGCGAAGAACTCATCGAACGAAAATTCATTGACCGATCCGATCCTTTTTGGTAAAACTCGATTCATCTGCTGCCGGTTCTCTGCAACGCACCTTCTTCGGAGAGTATTTCGTGACAACTGATTCGCATTGGGCCTGGACCCGACGTACGTTTCTGCAAACTTCCGCGATGGCTTTAGCCCTCGCTGTGTTGCCGGGGTTACGGCCCCAGCGTGTGGCGGCGCAGGCGCTTCCGGAGGCTCGGTTGACGTTCTTAAATGTGTGGACCGATGAGCGGCTGGATGTGACGTATCGCAATGAAGCCGGTGAATATGATTTGGACGCATTGGATGACGTCAATCATATCCTGCGTTGCCATGCGACCGGGGAAGTCTCAGCGATTGATGTGCGAGTGTTGGAACACGTCAATCTGGTGCAAAAGAAGTTAGGCGGCGATCGGGAGATTCATATCATCTCCGGCTATCGTTCTCCGGAGTATAACGCGCGACTCGTTCGTGCCGGCCGGCGTGCGGCGAAGAATAGCCTGCATATGCAGGGTCAGGCGATCGATATACAGATTCCTGGCATTCATCCCAAAGTCATTCGACAGGCCGCCCTTGAATTGGGCTTTGGCGGCATCGGCTATTATCCCCGTTCGAAATTCGTGCATCTGGATTCCGGGGCGTTCCGGTCCTGGTAAGAGCCAGTAGTTTTTGTGCCTCCATCGCGGTATCCTCGTGTCCTGTTCCCACCTGTAGCGACTTATTATTCTGGAGGAGGATTGTATGATCGTTCGTCTCTATACGCTGAGATGTGTGTGCCTGGTGGTGCTCCTGGGTGCGATGGTCGATGCGCCGGTAATTCATGCTGAGACGACGAACGGGGCCGCGAAGGTCGTCGTCGCGAAGGGAAAGCACGTCTCGCTGGAATATACGCTGAAGCTGAACGAGAAAGAGGTCGTGGAATCGAATGTCGGTGGTGAACCGATGACCTATCTGCACGGCGCGGAAGAAATTGTTCCTGGACTGGAGAAAGCGCTGGAGGGCATGACGGTCGGGGAGAAGAAGCACATCGCCGTCAAACCCACGGATGCCTACGGAGAGGTGGATCAGAAAGCCATTCAGGAAGTGAAGAAGAGCCTGGTGCCGGAGCATGCGTGGAAGGTCGGAGCCGAATTGGAAGCGCGGGGGCCTGAAGGGCAGTCATTGTTTCCCCATGTGACGGAAGTGAAGGAAGATTCCGTGGTGCTGGATTTCAATCACCCATTGGCTGGGAAGACCTTGTACTTCGACGTTAAAATTCTGGAGATCCGCGCAGAAGCCAAGACCAAGTAGGCGAGAGCCGCTACTCCGGCTGCAGTTTGAAGAAAAGCATGGAGAGGGGCGGAAGCGTCAGGCTCAGTGAATAGGGGAGGCCGTGGCAGGGGCTGGCCTCGGCGCGCACACCGCCGGAGTTCCCCATGTTGCTGCCCCCGTACAGTTCGGCGTCGCTGTTGAGCAGCTCTCGATAGTGCCCCGCCGTCGGAACGCCGACGCGGTAGTGATGCCGCGGAACCGGGGTAAAGTTTCCTATGCAGAGAATGGATTCCGAGCCATCCTCGCCCTTTCGCAGAAAGGCGATGACCGAATTCTCCGCGTCGTTGAAGTCGATCCACTGAAATCCATTCCACTCGTAGTCGACCCTGTGCAGCGCCGGCTCCTGCCGGTAGAGATGATTCAGATCCCCTACAAAACGCTGTAACCCGTGATGGGGCGGGTATTCACAAAGATGCCAGTCCAGACTGGTGTCATGGTTCCATTCCCGCCACTGTCCGAACTCATTCCCCATGAACAGCATTTTCTTTCCCGGATGGCCGTACATATAGCCATAGAGGGCGCGGAGATTGGCGAATTGTTGCCAGGGATCGCCGGGCATTTTCCCGATCAATGATCGCTTGCCGTGAACGACTTCGTCGTGGGAGAGAACCAGGACGAAGTTTTCCGTGAAGGCGTAGAGCAAGCCGAACGTCATTTGGTTTTGATGAAACTTCCGATGCACCGCTTCGTGGGCGAAGTAGTCGAGCGTGTCGTGCATCCAGCCCATGTTCCACTTGAAGGTAAAGCCCAGGCCGCCGGTATAGGTGGGGCGTGAGACACCCGGCCAGGAAGTGGATTCTTCTGCGATGGTCATGGCACCGGGGAAGTCCCGATGAACGAGGACGTTCAGTTCCTTGAGCAGCGTCACAGCGCCGAGGTTTTCATTGCCGCCGAACTGATTGGGAATCCACTCGCCGGCTTTGCGCCCGTAGTCGAGGTAGAGCATCGAGGCGACGGCGTCTACGCGTATTCCGTCGATGTGATACCGGTCGAGCCAGAAGAGCGCACTGTTTAGGAGAAAGTTGCGCACTTCCGGACGGTCATAATTGAAGATCCGGCTGTGCCAATCCGGGTGATAGCCGAGGCGCGGGTCGGCATGGTCATAGAGATGAGTGCCGTCGAAAAACGCGAGGCCATGCGGATCGTCAGGGAAATGCGCGGGGGCCCAGTCCATGATGACTCCGATTCCGGCTGCATGGGCGGCATCGACAAACGCCATGAAGTCTTCCGGCGTCCCGTAGCGGCTGGTCGCAGAAAAATAGCCGGTGGCTTGATAGCCCCAGGATCCGTCGAAGGGGTGCTCGGTGACGGGGAGGAGTTCGAGATGGGTGTAGCCGAGGTCCTTCACATAGGAGATGAGTCGAGAGGCCAGCTCATGATAGGTGAGCCAACGATTCTCTTCCTCCGGCACCCGCATCCATGATCCGAGATGAGCTTCATAAATGGCGATGGGGGCGCGCAAGGGATTCCACTGCGCGCGCGCGTTCATCCAGGCTTCGTCGTGCCAGGTGAAATCAGAGAGATCACGTACGATCGAGGCGGTGCGAGGACGAAGTTCACTGGCGCACGCGTAGGGGTCCGCCTTCACCAAGACGGCATCCTGGCCGCGCGGCCGAATCTCATATTTGTAGAGGCTTCCATCGGGGAGGTCGGGGAGGAAGAGTTCCCAAAGTCCCGTCGATCCTCGATTAGTCATCGGGTGGCAACGGCCGTCCCAGCGATTGAATTCACCGACCACACTGACGCGAGCGGCATTCGGCGCCCAGACGACGAAATGCACGCCGGTGATGCCTTCTGCCGTGCGAACGTGTGCGCCCAGCGATTCGTAGGCTCGATAAAACGTGCCTTCTGAAAACAGATGCAGCTCGAAATCGGTCAGCAACGGAGGTAGGGCATAGGGATCGTGGCCTTCCGTGATGGTGCCGTCGGCAGCCCGTGCGCGGATCGTATAGTCGTGTGCATGTTTCTGTTGGGGGAGGATGGCTTCAAAGAGGCCGGCCTCGTGGATGCGCTTGGCCTGGATCGGAGCGGTTTGACCGGCGGGCAGAATCTGGGCGGATTCGGCAAACGGAAGCCAGGCACGGATGACCAGGGCTTGAGTAGTCGGATGCGGGCCAAGGATCGCACGCGGGTTCCAATGGGTGCCGGCAATAAGTCGTTCGAGATCGTCCTGCTTGAGTGCGGTAGGGGTTGCCATAAGTCTATCCTAAGGCATCACTCGATCAGAAGAAAGCATGAAGCGTGAATAGGGAATGAGGAAGATCACCACCGTGATCGGCTATTGAGATGGATTTAGGGGAGGGGCCGCGAAGAGTGAGTGGTGCGCCCGACAGGACTTGAACCTGTAACCTTCTGATCCGTAGTCAGATGCTCTATCCATTGAGCTACGGGCGCATGATCTCTTGGGTAAAAAGGGACAAGGCCCTCAGCCAGCAAGAGGTAGGGCGTGGTTATACATGGCCAAGCTCACATGGGTCAAGTCGGCGCGGGGCGATGACGCTGAAGGAGATCCAGGATCGACCACATTGGGTGCTCTATCGGCTGATCGCGACCTCAACCGAACGAGCGCTTTCATTACCGCTTGTGTCAACGGCTGTCAGGGTAAAGTAGTAGATCGTGCCGGATATCAGATTGCTGATCGTTGTAGATGTCGTAGTGCCTACTCCGACCGAATTCGAATAGTTTCTCGAACTGGTGCCATAGTACACGCGGTAATATGACAGGTCCGATTCGGTATTCCGGTTCCACGAGAGTGTGACTGCCGCGGTTCCGGTCGTGGGCGGTGGGGTGGTGGACGTTGTAGTGGTGGAGGAGAAGGTGATCGTGGGATCGAAGGCGGTCGAGTCGTACGAGTTATTGCCGTCGGCGCCCCGGTTGATCACAAAGTCCAGGGCCTCACCGGCCGCCAACTGGGTGGTCACGTTGAAGGTAACGCCGGTGGTGTTGCCGTTGGCGAGG
>JAUYAO010000014.1 GCA_030692565.1 Nitrospira sp. | reverse complement strand
TGGCTGCCAGAAAGAGATAGGTTTCTGCGCCCTGCCAATAGTTGGCCGTGGTATTAAAGGTCAAGCGGGTGCCCGCAGAGTTGAGATAAAACCAGCCCCGCTGCCCCTGCACGGCGGAAAAATCCGTTGATGCTCGGTAGGCGATACCAGCCGCCGAAGAGGGAGTGGTTGCTAATGATGCAGTAGCTATGGGCGTAGTGGCAGGGGACAAGGTACTCGAGGTAAGACTGGATGCTGCTGTCAGAAGAGGTGCGTTTGTGGGTGTTGCTGGCTGATTTCCGGTCATTATTCCTGTAATCTCGGCGGGGCTTAGGGCCTGACTGAGGATCTCCACATCGTCGAGTACGCCATTGAAGTGGTGACCGGAGTCTCCCCGCCTCCCTAAAATCAGTGGTGCCTGGTTGGTGGTCCGAATTCGATTGATCGGCAGCTGTCCGGCCGGGATGCCGTCTACATATAGCCGTAAACTCGAATTGTCGTACGTCATGGCGAGATGGTGCCATTGGCCGAGACTGATCGACGGTCCCTCGAGATAAAACATGTTCTCGGATCCATCGCCGATGTTGAGGCAGGCGAGAAGCTTTCCTGTGGTGCTGAGGGCCAACGCGTAGTATCCATCTATCCAATCATGGAGCCCTACGTTTGCCAGCGTGGAGTTCCAATAGCTGTTTGCAAATGTTGAGGGCTTCACCCACAGAGCAACGGTTAGTTTCTGTGGAGAAAGCATTCCGAGATTGGGAATTTGTACATAGTCGTCGGCTCCGTCAAAGCTCAGTCCACCACCTGTCTTTCCGGTGATCCATCTGGGACCATTTATCAGCGTGCCACGGAGTCCATTCCCCGATATATCGGCTGTCGTCGATCCAGTTCCTTCTTCGAAGGTCCAGCGGCCGGCTGTGGTGGCATGAGCAGCTGATGTGGGGGTGAAGGAGGGGTTCGAATTGAGATACAGCACGGCCGGGCCGCTGAACGGCGGGGTGAAGGCTTGCGGGCCTCCGGGGGCGCCGACGCTGCCCGTGGCGGCGACCGCACCGGTTGTCGGGTTGAACCATTCGTAGGTGTAGGTGCCTGACGTGAGATCGACGGAGAAGCTCCCGGATCCCGGTTGGTAGGCCAAATACTCGCGGCCCTGATTTGCCAGGCAGTAGCCGGTCGTCGAGAGCGCGCTTCGAGGCGCCATGGAGGCCAGGTCCATTCGTGTGGCGTAGGAACGCGTGTGACCCATGGCAGATCGTCCCGCTACGAATCCTGCAGAGCTGAGCAAGTCCTCCATCAAGATCGGGTTATGTCCACGCAGGAAGCTTTTCCACACCCACATGGTTGTCGCCGACGGATTGTGTTGAAAGAGCGCGTAGCCGAGATGCTCCGTGTCGAGGATGCTGATTTTGGTTCCGTCGGTGGCCGGAGGGCTGCTGATGAATGGATCGCTGGGGTTCTCGAGCGATCCCGCTGCGAAGGACAGCCAATCTGCCGGACTATTGAGGAGGGCGGTGTTGCCGGTGCCTTGGGCCCCGGTCATTCCGACCGCATGTTGGGAGGCCTTCCCTGCCTCGTAGGTTCTAATCAGTGTCGCCACGTATGATTGCCACGCTGGGTCACCGGGCGTATCGGCATTGGAGATTTCGAATATGACGTTATTCAGGTCGTTGACCGTGTCGACGACCTTTCTGACGTAGGCGTCTTGCAGCTGTGTGACGGCGGCAAGCTGCAGGGTATGCGTTTCTTCGCCGTTGCCGTTTCCGTTCGGATCTCCGTTGATACCGTTGACGTTGTTACTCGGATTGTAGGGGTGGTAGCGCCACACGTTCCGGCCGGGAGTGAGCGCATTTGCATTCCAGACATCACGGAAATTAAACAACATGATGCTGACGTAGATCCCTCGGTCGCGGGCCGCAATGACCCGTGCGCGTAATCGATCGAAGTACGCTTGATCGAATTGCGCCAGGTTGAATTTGGGGGATCCGTCTGCGGCGGTGCCCGGCCCCGTTCGTGCGTAGGGCAGGGGGGTGGCTTTCTGGTACCAGGGGGCGGCTCCCGTGAATCCCGGGGCCGGCATGAGGGCGACGTCGGCCTGGGGAGACTCGGCAGTCCAGAGGCGGATGAAGTTATGGTTGTTGGCTCGTAGCTGGTCGAGGTAAGCGGAATAGTTGAATGCCGTCGCATTTCCGTCTTGAAGACTGTGCCAGATGTGCGATCCGGTCAAGTAGACGGGGCGTCCCGTCGCGTCGGCGAAGTATCGCGGGTTTGTCGGATGGATGCGCAGAGGACCGGACGTCGGGCCGGTTTGAGCGTGCAGGGTCGTCGCGAAACATGTTGCGAAGAGGACGGCACCCAGCACACGAAGAATATTTCCAGGCATTCGTTACACCATGATCCAGAGTGAGTTGTTACAACGACGATGTCGATTAAATGGGCAGTCCGCGATGTGGAGTCAGCAGGTCCAGTGATCAGAGGGCAGGTGATCCACTTTTCAAAGCCGACAAACAACCGATAGAGAACCCTTGGTGGGGAAGCCTAAGCAATGACCGTGCCGTCGTCTCTGTGGAGGAATGTTCTTCGAAAAACCCTTTAAATGCCTGCAAAACGGTTCGTGACAAGGAGGTGCGCCTCGCGGCGGCACGGAGAGCCGATTGGCCGGCTGTAGGATTGTACGCGGTGGCCTTCACCGGCGAATGCGGAGGTGAAAATCATGGAGATCCTTTGCGACAGGCCTAGGATTGCAGTCAGTCTGGGTATTTGATCGAAGACTGGGGAGAGCAGCGTTGGCCATCTGTAAGCGCTGAGGCATGATCTCAGGAGCTGGGGCGAAACCGATTGTCAGCGCATGGGGCACTGGCGCGGATGAGCAAAAGGCTATTCAGCGGCAAGGTGCTCGGGTATGATTCGAATGATTCTCCGTTGTGAAGAAATCGGACGGAGAAAGGCCAACTATGCAAATACATCACACTGAACCACACGGCCATGGTGACGGAAGCATCTGCTTGTCTCGCGGGAATTCCTGGAGACTGTGGGGCGCGTTCCTTGTCGGCACGATCCTGGTTGCCGCCATCGGTACCTGGCTGGTGTGGTTTTCTTTCGTGATTCAACGTCAGCACAATGAGGCGGATATCCGGGCGGCTTGTCAGCGGGTTATGCCGGAAACGGTCGAGCGGTGCGTCGATACGGTGGTCATTCAGCGGGGAGGGATGAGACGGTGAGAGCTAGTGTGAGGTTGGTTGCCGGCAAGTTTTTTGTGATATGGGCTCCACTGGTTCTGATGTTTAGTGGAGTCGATACGGTGTCGGCCCAGGTTGAGCCTGCTCCATCTAGCCTTAAGGTCGATGTGAGCCTGGGAGCGTGGATTAGTACTGGAGACACGCGCTGGAGCCATAATGCCTCATCGGTTTCTCCTCTTGGCAATCCAACGTCTAAGCTGACCTATACCGACCACACTGCAAACATTACGGAAGTAACCGTTAAAGTGAGTAGCCGATCCCGCTGGTTTGGACGTCTGAATTTCGGATATGCAGACATCGGCGGAGGGCGCCTCACAGACGATGATTTTCTCGCTCAGGACGGAGGAAACCCATCTTTGAGGACGCACAGCGATATTAGGAATTCGAGTATGTTTTACATCAATGTGGAGGGCGGTGGGAGAATCCTCAGCTATCCCAACGGACGCGGGGCCCTTGACGCCATAGTCGGGTTTCAATATTGGCATGAAGAGCATAAGGCTTATGGTGTGAGACAAGTGTCCTGTTCGGGTGCGGGCTCTACAGTAGATCTTGGGGGCGGCGCTTTCTTATGCCCTGTCGGGTCAGTGGGTGCGTCCACACTGGCAATAACCAATGTGACCTCCTGGTATTCGTTGCGAACTGGAATAGAGACAGAGTATCGTCTGACGCGTTGGCTAGGTATTCATGGAGCAGCCATCTTGAAACCGCTGAGCATCTTCGAGAATCAGGACACGCACCATCTCCGTCTCAACGTGTTTCAGAATCCGAGTTTTACAATGTATGGGATCGGTGTGGGTGCTGATGCAGACGCGGGGTTGAAGTTCTATGTATTGAAGAATCTTACCGTGGATCTTGGTTATCGGGTCTGGTGGAACAGGATGGTGGATGGCACTTGGAAAAATCATCCAGTCGGCGGAGGCTCGCAGACCTACCCTCTTACGCAATTCCAATCTCTTCGCCACGGCGCGACCTTCGGGCTCACTGCGACTTTCTAGTTAATCGGGAATCATTCGAACTCAGCGCCGCGGGCGTCCGGACGGCAGCGTGTCCTCTTCATATTGCAGGAACAGCCGTTTGGCTTCCGGGTGGAGTTGTCCCGGCTGGCCGTAGGGAATCCCGGCGGTGCGGAAGAGCGGGGTGAGCTTGCCGTTGGGGTGGAGAAAGCCCGCCCGCAGCGGCACGGTCCGTTTGCTATGGCGGACCAGGCGGCAGGGCGAGGGCCGGATAGATGTGAGCCAGTCGGCGATGTCCTGCGGATTGCCGATCGAGGCGGAGAGCAACAGCAGCTTCGCTTGCGAGGGACAGAAGATGATGGTCTCTTCCCACACGACACCCCGTTCCGGATCTGCCAGATATTGCGATTCGTCTAAGATCACCAGCCCGAGCGTATCCAACCGCACATCGATTTCGCCGCTGGCTGCGTCGTAGAGCAGATTGCGGAGAATTTCCGTGGTCATGATGAGGATGGGCGCCTGACTGTTGTCCTGCCGGTCCCCTGTCAGAATGCCGACGCGGTCGCTGCCGAAGATCTTGGAGAATTCGGTGAACTTCGTATTCGAGAGCGCTTTCAGCGGGGATGTGTAGATGACTGTCCGGTTCTCGTCCATCGCGCGGCGCGCGGCTTCCACAGCCACATAGGTTTTTCCGCTCCCGGTCGGCACGCTCACGACCACATCTGTTTCTGCCAGTCCTGCCAGCGCGTCTTCCTGCCAGGGATCCGGGACAAATGGTTGCGGACTCGGCACGCCGAGCCCTTCCAGCCAGGCTGCCAGTGAAACCCCCGGATCGGTGGATTCCGGTTCATGCGCGCGATGCGGCCTTCTGCTTGGAGGAGGAGCGGTGTGTCGCGGCGCCGCCGGTCGGGCCGGCGCCGGGGCGACTTGTGCGTGTGTTTGCCGTTCGCCGATGAGAGCTTGTAAGTCGGATTCGAGGCCAGCGAGGTTTTGTGACGAGTGTTGCAGCAGCAGTTCGATAAGACGGCGTTTGCCTGCCCGAAAGTGCCGGTGTACGCGTCCGCGCGATAGTTTATGGAGGACGGCGATCGGTTGTTGGACTAAGAGCTGTGTCAGTTCGTCAGTGGTCATTGGGGCCTCGTGATGAGTGACGGGTGATCAGTGATCAGGTGAAGCTGTCTATTCACATGGCTCTTGACGCTCGTCACGCGTCACCCAACACTGTTCATGGTAGTTCTTCCAGCACGCCGCGGCGTATCAGTGCGATGGCCTGGGACGCTGAGTCTGCCAGCCCGGGATGGGTAGAACGCAGGGTGTGCAACTGCGAGAGGAATTCGAGTGTTCGGGCAAGCAGGCGATAGATGTCACCCTCCGCCATGGTGGTCGAGCGGCAGAGGCCGATCCAGGTCAGACTCGGGTCAGACACCCAGCGCTCGGCGACTGCGGCGATGTCCGCGCGCAGCAACGGGGGATCTTCATAGGGCGAGAGGCTTTCCGCCAGTTTGCGGACCTGCCCAAGCAGCGAGCTGAGTCCGGTGCTGACCCGCGGGAAGGCTCCGGGCCGGTCGTCGTCGTGGGCGATGCTGGCCATCACGCCGGTGAGCACGGCCGGGTCCGCGCCGGCAAAGGCCTCGGCCCGGATCAATTCAGTGATGAGCAGAGAATGATCGATGCGGATGAGCCGCGCCCATTCGCCGTCGTCCGTCAAATGCGAGGTGGGGCTCAGGTAGCCGAATTTCTGCAGCACTTCGATCCGCTCTTGGAACCGGTGCCACAAACTGGTGCGCAGCGCCTGGATCGATTTGATGTGGCGCTGTTGTTCCTGCCGCAGGCGGGAGGCCAGAAGGTAGTCTTTTTGGCATGCCGGGCGCGAGGAACAAGTCGGGCAGGGGAAGTCGCCCAGGGTTTGCACGATCGCGTCGGGAATCAGCTCCGATTCTTTCGAGACCAGAATCGGCAGCAGCGGCAGCCTGGTCGGCAATTCCGTCAACTGGTAGAGCAATTCATCGAACGATTCGGGGGTGCACCAGGGATAGCCTTGCTGCTCCGTGCATTCGAAGAGGCGATCGAACACATCGGTGACGATGCCGGCAGGGGATTCGGTGACGGCTCCACCGGCCCGCAACACGGTGACCATCGGGCTTTTTTGTCCCTTGCTCCGGTATTGGCG
This sequence comes from Nitrospira sp., assembly GCA_030692565.1. Lineage (NCBI taxonomy): Bacteria > Pseudomonadati > Nitrospirota > Nitrospiria > Nitrospirales > Nitrospiraceae > Nitrospira > Nitrospira sp. The sequence goes on along the minus strand of JAUYAO010000014.1, from coordinate 69,247 downwards.
CAAGACGATGCCCCGTCCTTTATTGAGCCCGACCACACGGCCTGTCGTCATGAAGTGAAATCGCGCTGTGACTTCGGGAGTTTCGTGGCGGGCGATCTGGTGTCGATGGGGTTTTTGCCGCCGGGCTTGATCGAACGTGTGCCACTGGGTAATCCAGTCCGTGCAGACACGCGGGCCGAAGGGCTCCATTTGCGTGTGCAGGACGTCCAGTTTTCCTTCGAGCACATTCGCACGCTGGTTGAGCTGGAACTGGGCAAAGCTCTTGGCCAGAATCGCCTGAATCTGCTCGTGGGGATGGGCTTTCAAGAGATTGAGGACCATCGGATAACTGATGGTGAATTGGCTGTCGATGGCTTCCGGATTTCCGGTGAACCCCTTGGTCAGCACTTCCAGATCGATATAGGGAGACGGGGTCACGACGGCGAATCCGACGTAATCTTTGCCGCGGCGGCCGGCCCGTCCGGCAATCTGCTGCACTTCCCCGATGGTCAGATCCATGAAGTCCCGGGCCTTCCGGATGCTGGATTGCGTGATCACGACGGTGCGCGCCGGAAAGTCGACACCGGCGGCCAATGTCGTGGTCGCAAAGACCGCGTCGAGGCAGCCCTGCCGCATCAATTCTTCGATCGCGATCTTCCAGGACGGGAGGTGGCCGGCGTGATGGGCCGCCACGCCGATCCGCTGGACGGTCGGAATCAAGGGGTGTTCCGCGATGCTGGGATATTGGGTGATGACCCGCTCAAGCGCGGCAGCGATGGCTTGCTGGCGCACCGGCGGGAGCACCGTGTGGGCGTGGTCGAACGCCTCCATGGCTTCGTCGCAGGCACGGCGTGAGGTGAGAAAGACAATCGCCGGCGTCAGCGATTTCTCGCGAAGCGCGGCGATGAGATCAACCGGATGAATCGAGGGAGGCATTGAGCTTCATTCCCTTTGAGATGACGACCAGGCCTGATTCCGTGACGGTGAATCGCCGGGCGTCGGCCTCCCGATCGTACCCGATTTCCGTATGGGGCGGGATAATCACGTCTTTGTCGATAATCGCCCGGCGGATGCGGCTGTGTTCACCGATCACGACATTCTCCATCACGATCGATTCGCGCACCTCGGCGTGGTCCAGCACCCGCACATTCGGGGAGAGCACGGAGTTCTGGACGCGCCCGCCGGAGACGATACAGCCTCCGCAGACCACGGAGTCCAGAGCGACACCCATGCGGCCGCCCTGATAATCTTGCGCGAAGACAAACTTCGCCGGTGGAAACTGGCCTTGATAGGTGCGGATCGGCCAGTTGGGATCGTAGAGATTGAACAGCGGGTCGACGGCGACCAGATCCATATTGGCTTCCCAGTAGGCGTCGAGGGTCCCGATATCCCGCCAGTATTTCACGGCCTTCTTGTTCTCGTCCTGAAACTTGAAGGCATAGACCCGGCCTTCCTGGATCATGCGCGGGATGATGTTCTTGCCGAAGTCGTGGGCCGTGCCTTCCTGGGAATCGGCGATCAAATGCTTTTTGAGCGCCTCGGTCTTGAAGAGGTAGATGCCCATGGAGGCAAAGGCGTGTGTCGGATCTCCGGGGATCGGTGTAGGGTGCTTCGGCTTTTCATCGAAACGATTGATGCGCAGATCAGCATCCACGCTGATGACGCCGAAGCGTGTGGCGTCCTCAACGGGAATATCGAGGGCGCCCACGACGACGTCGGCCCCTTTGGCCAGCAGCCAGTGGAACATGTCGGCATAGTTCATCTTGTAAATGTGGTCGCCGGCCAGAATCAGAAGATAGTCGGCCTGCTCGGTGTCGAGGAGGAACATGTTTTGGTACACGGCATCGGCAGTGCCCCGGTACCATTCCTCGCTGATGCGCTGCTGGGGAGGAACCGACGCGATGTATTCGCCGAGCTCCGAGTTCAAAATATTCCATCCGCTCCGGATGTGCTTATCGAGCGAGTGCGATTTGTATTGAATCAGCACGGCGATCCGGCGCAGGCCGGAGTTGAGGCAGTTGCTCAGCGCAAAGTCGATGATACGGTACTTCCCGCCGAAGGGGACCGCCGGCTTGGCGCGTTGTTCAGTGAGCGGAGAGAGCCGCTCGCCTTTGCCTCCGGCCAGGATCATCGTGAAGATATTGTTCATCGCGGCGAATTGTAACAGGACGGTACTGAAATGGAAAGAAAGGGGAATGATTGACTTCGGGAACTGCAGAGACAATACTAGCCCCGATACGCGGTGGGTCTGAGGACTAAAGGAGCTCCTATGAAACGTGATTTGATTGTTGCCGCGCTTCCCCGCAAGAACGGCAAGGCCGTGAGCAAACAGGTCGTGGAGACCGAAAGCGTGTCCTGGCGGGTGGAGCGGTTGGAAGCCCAGCTGCAAAAGCTCACCGAATTGGTCCGCGACCATGCCGAAGATGTGGACCGGTTGGTGCGGATCGTCGCGGAAGACCGGAATGTCATCCGGCAGCAGCTCTTGCGGAAGCATCACGAAAAAGTGCGCGTCCGGAAGCATCTCCGTGACGGGAGTGCCAAGGTCGGACTGGATAGTTGAGCGTGCGGTGCGTTCCTCGCCCCTGTGTCCCTCGGCGCTGTTCCCCGACATAGGATTCCGGAGCCGTGACTGACCTGAGCATCGACATTCGAGCCCTGGTCAAACGTCACGGGGCGACGCTTGCCGTCGATCATGTGTCCCTGCAGATCAGCCGCGGGGAATTCTTTTCACTCCTCGGCCCCAGCGGGGCCGGGAAGACGTCACTCCTCAGAATGCTGGCCGGCTTTGAAACGCCCGATGCCGGTGACATTCTCATCGACGGCCGATCGATGGCGGGGGTTCCGCCGAATCGCCGGCCGGTGAATCTTGTCTTTCAATCCTACGCACTCTTTCCTCATATGTCGGTTGCAGAGAATGTGGCCTTCGGCCTCGAGATGAAGCGCGTGCCGCACGGCGAGATCGTCGAGCGGGTTGGAGCCACGCTGGAACTGGTCCGGTTGAGCGAGAAGCGGGACCGTCTGCCGGGTCAGCTCTCAGGGGGCGAACAGCAACGGGTGGCGCTCGCTCGGGCACTCGTCAATCGGCCTGCGGTCGTTCTGCTGGATGAGCCCCTGGCCGCGCTGGATCAGCAGCTCCGACAGCAAATGCAAACCGAGCTCAAAACCATCCAGGCGCATGTGGGGCTGACCTTTGTGTGTGTCACGCATCACCAGGAGGAGGCGTTGGCGTTGTCCGACCGGCTGGCGGTCATGCAGCAGGGACGGGTGATGCAAGTCGGGCGGCCGGAGGACCTCTATGAGCGTCCCGAGAATCTGTTCGTGGCGCGATTCGTGGGAGTGAGCAATGAGGTGTCCGGTACGTTGTCCGATGTTCAAGCCGGGGAAGGGACCCTCATGCCGAGTGACATCCCCCCGCCGCGGGGGATTCGCGTGTCGGTTCCTACAGGCCTCAAGCCGGGCATACAGGTCGTGCTGACGGTCAGGCCTGAGCGCATTCGCATCACGCCGGGCCATGTTGCGGCTGCCGGGGCGAATTGTTTGTATGGCGTGGTCGAAACGATGCGCTACATCGGCAGTGAATGGCAGGGGGTCGTGCGGATCGGACCGTCAGTGCGCTGGACCATTCAGGCCTCGAATGCCGGGTCAGGGAGTCGCCCGGTTGCGGTCGGGGCGCCTGTCTCGCTGCAGTGGAATTCAGCTGATGGAGTGGTGATCCCTCTGACATGAATTCATGGTCATCGTCCGCAGAGTCTGCTGCCGGTCTTTCTTCCCGCTTTCGAGGTCGGCGACTGCTCGGTCCCGGTCTACTGTGGACCACCGTCTTCTGTCTGCTCCCGATGGTCGTCGTTCTGGCGGTGAGTTTTGCCACGCGCGGCACCTACGGGGGTGTTGTGTGGGAGTTCAGTCTGGAGAACTATCGCGACCTGCTGCATCCCCTCTATGGGCGGATCTTCGGACAGTCGCTGTTCCTCGCCGGGGTGACCACAGGGCTGTGCCTCGTGCTGGGTTTCCCTCTGGCGTACTACATCGCCCGGCTGCCGCCGCGGCGACAAGCCTTGTGGCTGGTGCTCATCATGATTCCCTTTTGGACCAATTTCCTGGTGCGGACGTATGCCTGGATCTTTATTCTGCGGACCGAAGGGCTGCTGAATACCGTGCTCATGCAATGGCATCTGATCTCGATGCCGCTCGACCTGCTCTATTCCAATCAGGCGGTCCTTCTCGGCCTGGTCTATGGGTATCTGCCGTTTATGGTCTTGCCGCTCTACGCGGCCATTGAACGGATTGACCCGGCCTTGATCGAAGCGGCCCGGGATCTCTATGCGGACCGGTGGGCGCTGTTTCGTCGGGTGCTGATTCCGCTGGCGAAGCCCGGAATCATTGCCGGCTGTGTGCTGGTGTTTATCCCCTCGCTGGGCGCGTACTTGACGCCGGATCTGCTCGGGGGGGGGCGCAGCATGATGGTGGGAAATCTGATTCAGCATGAGTATCTGGTCGCGCGGGACTGGCCGCTGGGCTCGGCGTTGTCCATCGTGCTCATGCTCATTGTGATGGGCAACCTCCTGTGGTACTTCAACGCACAATCGCCGCAGGCCGGCCGGCGAGGCGAGCAATGAGCGGACAAGGGCTCTGGCTGCGGGGCATCAGCGGACTCGGCATGGCGTTCCTCTATCTGCCGATCATCGTGCTGGTGGTGTTCTCTTTTAATGCGTCACGTTTGTCGGCGGTGTGGCAGGGGTTCTCGTGGCACTGGTACGGGGTGCTGTGGCATGACGAAGCCCTATTGGCCGCTGCGGTGAATTCGCTCTGGGTTGCGGCGTTGTCTACAAGTCTTGTGGTGCTCCTTGGCGTGCCGGCCGCGATGGGATTGGAGCGTTTGAGGGGGCGTGGCAGGCAGGCGTTGGACACGATCTTTTTGCTGCCACTCGTGCTTCCTGAAGTGATGATGGGTGTGGCGCTGTTGCTATTCTTCGTGATGATTCAATGGCCGCTGAGTCTGGCTACGGTCGTCATGGGGCATGCCGCATTCAATCTGCCGGTGGTCATTGTGATGGTGCGGGCCAGGCTGCAGAAGCTCGATCCGCGATTGGAAGAGGCGGCGAGCGATCTCGGCGCGTCGGCAGGGCAGACGTTTTGCCGGGTGACCTGGCCGCTGGTGCGTCCAGCTGTGCTGGGGGCTACGCTCCTGGCGTTTACGATTTCGCTCGACGACTTCATTGTGACGTTCTTCGTCGCCGGCCCCGGCGCCACCACCTTACCGCTCAAGGTGTATTCCATGATCAAGTCCGGTCTTTCTCCGGAGATCAATGCCCTGTCTTCTGTGCTGGTCCTGGCCTCCATGGGACTGGTCGGCCTGTCCCTTGTGTTTCAACGGCGGTAACAGGGCCTATGTCCATCTCACAAGACCTCGTCAAAGTTCTGGGGGTTGCCGCGATCGCCGTCGCCGTTCTTTTATGGAACGGGTGCGACCGGGGGCGAGAGACCAATCAGCAGGGCGGCACCGGTGCGATGGCGACGCTGCACTATTTCACCTGGTCGGACTATGTCAGCCCTGAGTTGATTCATGAGTTTGAGCAGGCGTATCGCGCGCGTGTTGTCGTCGATACGTTCAGCAGCAACGAAGAGTTGCTGGCCAAGCTCCAGGGTGGGGCCTCAGGATACGATGTGACCGTTCCCTCGGATTTCATGGTGTCGATCATGGCTGCGCAAGGAATGCTGGCCGAGCTGGATTTACCCGCCTTGCCGAATCTGAAGGCGCTTGAGCCGCATCTCCAGCATCCGGTCTTCGACCCGACGCATCGCTATGCCGTGCCGTATCTCTGGGGTACGGTGGGAATCGGTTACGATTCGGCCGTGGTGACACCCCCGCCGGACAGTTGGGACATTCTGTGGGATAGCCGCTATCGCGGCAGAATCAGTATGTTGAACGATCAGCGGGAGGTCTTCGGGGCCGTCCTGCGCTCGATGGGACAATCGATGAATACCACCGATTCCGGCATGATCGAAGCGGCCAAGCAAAAACTGATCGCCCAGAAACCGCTGGTGAAAACCTATGCGAGTGAACACTACGATCAGCTCTTAGCATCCGGCGACGTGGTACTGGCGCAAGGATGGGGCGGGCCGGTCGCGCGGGCGATGCGCGATCGATCGTCGATTCGCTATGTGGTCCCCAAGGAAGGGGGGACTATTTGGGCCGATTGCCTCGTGGTTCTTCGTACGTCACCGAACAAGGCGTTGGCCATGCAGTTCATCAATTTTCTGATCGATGCGCGCGTGGCGGCACGGACAGCGGAACGATTACTCTTTGCCGCATCGAACCGTGAGGCCCGGTCCTGGATCAAAAAGGATATTCTTGAAAATCCAGCCGTGTATCCTCCGGCTGAGCTGATTCCGCGGATGGAATGGATGGGGGATGTGGGGAAGGCGATGCGCACGTATGATCGGGCTTGGACAGAGCTCAAAATGCAATAGCCGGATATCGGGATCGCTTTGCAAGTGCTGAAGAAATCAGTATAATGTGGTTGTCTTTCTTCTGAATTCATCCTCTCGCTGCAACTCACCGGACATGTGTGGGGACGTGGGCAGATACGAATCGATGCAATTGAATAAGCTCGGGTTGATGGGGGTGCCGCTAGGCAGAATCCTCCTCATGTGTTTCTGTGCGTTCGTACTTCCTGTATCGGCAGATTCGCTTGTGGCTGCTGCCGATAGCCCGACAAAGTCTCTGAGTCCAATCCCGCCGGTGCCGGCTCTTCGTCTGAGTCTTGATGAAACGGTGGCGCTGTTCCTCCGCCAGAATCTCGATCTGCTTATGGCCAAGTTCGGGATCGACTCTGCGAAGGGCCAGCAGATCACCGCCAGGTTGTTTCCAAACCCAGTCGCGTCGATTGGGACATTGAGCGCCTTTACCCAGGGGAGGACGGCGGGTAACAGCGGGGCTGTCATCGGGCAGATTCAACAATTGTTCGAGCTGGCCGGCAAGCGCGGGTATCGGATTGAAAGTGCGGCGTTTGGCACCCAGTCAGTTGAGGCCGCTTTCGAAGATGCCGTGCGCCAGCTCACATTCACGGTGAAAGATGCCTATAACCGTACGCAGTTGGCGCAGCGACGGCTGGCCCTGGCCGAAGAAAATCGGGACCGGTTTTCGCGTATTCTTGAGGTGAATACGATCCGTTTCAAAAAAGGCTATATCGCCGAAGTGGATTTGATCAGGATTCGCCTGCAATTCATCGACTTTCAATCGCAAGTCATTCAATCGCTTCAGGAAGGGGAGACGGCGCGGGCGGATCTTCGCCAGTTGCTTCGGGTTTCTCCGGCGACTGTCCTTGAGTTGACGTCGGAGTTCGACTACAAGCGCGTTGATCCGGACATCGGTCGACTCCGGACTGTGGCGCTGGATGCGCGACCGGATGTGCGTTCTAAACGATTCATTATGTCCCAGCGCGAAGCGGATCTTCGTCTGGCCAAGGCCTATCGCATTCCGGACGTCACGGTCGGCGCGGGATATTCGATACAGGGGCCGAAAGGGCCCGACAATCCCGGCCAGGTGGCGCTCAGCCTGGGGATTCCGCTGCCATTGTTCAATCGCAATCAGGGCGGTATCATGCAGGCAGAGGTGGCGGTGCAGACGGCCGAGGCCGACCTGAGTAAGACGCTGAACCAGGTTGAAAACGAGGTGGATGTGGCCTACAAGAATCTGCTCCAAAGCCGGCGGCTGGTGGAGGCTTTTCTTGGAGGTGTCTTGGAGGATGCCCGCTCAACCTTTACGATTGTGGAGCGGGCTTACGAACGGGGCGGGGCGACGATCCTGGATTTGCTCGATGCGGCTCGGACTTCCAGAACGATTCAACAGAACTATTTCGAGGCCCTCTTCAACTATCAACGCAACGTGATTCAATTGGAGAGTGCGGTGGGGCAGGAGATATCCTTATGAGTGCTCATATGGCTCCGCTGGCAATCGCGCTGGCGCTCCTTATCATCTCCGGTTGTGGAAAATCTGACCAACCCTCGCCATCTGAATCGGTCACGGCCCCTCTCGCGAAGACTGCCCCGGTTCCCGCACCATCGCAGCCACGAGTTGAAACGGCGGTAGTGGAATTCAGTCCGTCGCACCAGGCGCTGATCTTGTCGGGGAAAGTGGCCTACGGCGAAGACCGCTATTCCAAGATTTCCTCGCCATTGCAGGGCCGGGTCGTCGAGGTGCGGGCGCATCTGGGTGATCGTGTGAAGGCGGGTGATGTGTTGCTGATCGTCGACAGCCAGGACATTGCCCAGGCCTATTCGGAGTATGTGAAGGAAGATTCGGATCTGCAGTATGCGACGCGGGCCTTCGAGCTGGCGAAAGACCTATACGAAAACAAGGCGATGCCGCTCAAAGATTTGAAGCAGGCCGAGAATGAACTGGTTAAAGCCCGAGCGGAATTCCGCCGCGCCAAAGAGCGGCTGCTCTCTCTGCGTGTCCCGGCCGATGAGCTGACGAAACCGTTGGATAAGCAGAAAATCACCTCACGATTTGAGATGAAGAGCCCGTTGACTGGGATTGTGGTCGAGCGAGCGGTGACGCCGGGCCAGTCGGTCGGGGGCGATCCGTCGCAAGTGCTGTTTACCGTGGCGGACTTGGATATGTTGCAAGTCTTAGCCGATTTGTATGAGCGTGACCTGGCCCTCGTCAGGGAAGGACAGTTTGCCATGGTCACCGTGGAAGCCTACCCCGGCGTCGATTTTCCTGCGACGGTGGCCGCCATTGGCGATGTCGTCGATCCGGCCACGCGCACGATTAAGGTCCGGGCCTGGGTGAACAATAATCCGCATAAGCTGAAGCCGGAAATGTTTGCGCGGCTGCACCTCGATGTCGGCGATGCCACGCCGTTTATTGTGGTTCCCCGTGAAGCCGTGCTGGAATCGGACGGGAAGCAATTCGTTTATGTCGTGGAAGAACCGAATCGCTACGTCAAGCGCGAGGTGAAGGTTTCGAATATTTCTACGGATCAGGTTCGTGTCTTGGACGGCCTGACTCGGGGCCAGCGAATCGTGATCAGGGGGGCCGTTCTGATTAAGGGCCAGGAAGTCAAAGGGACCTAATCTCGTGCAAGTCTTTTCTGCTGTTGTCTCTCCGGGCCAATCCATCCGATGATCGCGCGTCTCGTCGAAATTTCGCTTGTGCAGCGTTTTTTGGTGTGTGCGCTCGGTTTCATGCTGCTCTTTGGAGGGCTCTATGCCTTCCATCTTCTCGACATTGTCGCGTATCCCGATCCGTCGCCTCCGATGGTGGAGCTGATTACCCAGTATCCCGGCTGGTCGGCCGAGGAGATGGAGCGACAGATCACGATTCCGATTGAAGTGGCGTTGAACGGAATGCCGGGTCTGACCGACATCCGGTCGCTTTCGATCTTCGGCCTCAGCGATATCAAAGTGTATTTTGACTTTGATTCGGACATGTTTCGAGATCGACAGGAAGTGCTCAATCGGCTCGCGAGCGTACAGCTTCCCAAAGGCGCCGACCCCGCACTGTCTCCCTGGTGGGCGATTGCCGAAATCTACCGATATGAACTGACCAGCGACAAGGGCACAAGTCTCACCGATCTCAAGACGATCCAAGATTGGCAGGTCCGGCGCGAGTTTAAACGAGTGCCCGGCGTCATCGATGTGACGGCGTTCGGCGGCACCACGAAGGAGTATCACGTCGATATCGATCCCGGGAAACTCATCAGCTACGGCGTGAGTTTGTCCCAGGTGATGACCGCGCTGACCAACAGCAATGCCAACGTCGGCGGGAACTATCTGACGGTCGGGGCGCAGAACTACAACATCCGCGGACTGGGTCTCATCAACCGGCTCGAAGATATCGAGAATGTGGTCGTCGCGGAAAAGGACGGCACACCGATATTTGTGAACACGCTGGGCAAGGTCTCGGTCGGCCACCAAGTGCGGCTGGGAAAAGTCGGCATCGACGACCGCGACGATGTGGTGGAAGGGGTCGTCTTGTTGCAGCGCGGCTATAAGGCGCTGCCGGTCTTGGATAAGGTGCGCGCGAAAGTCGAGGATCTGAATGCCTGGAAGCTGCCGGAAGGCGTCAAGATCAAGACCTTCTACGATCGAACGAAACTGATTCATACGACCGTGGAAACCGTGCTGGATATCCTGATCAGCGGTATGGTGCTCGTCTTTGTCATTCTCGTGGTCTTTCTCGGACACTTCCGCGCCGCGCTGATCGTCGCGCTCACGATTCCGATGTCTCTGCTGTTCACGTTCACGATGATGATTCTGATCGGCCAGTCAGCGAACCTCATCTCCCTCGGTTCCATCGATTTCGGCATTATTGTCGATGCGACATTGATTATGGTCGAGAGCATCTTCTTCCACTTAGCCCACTCAAAGACGCCCGGGCTGACGGTGCATCAGCAGATCGTGCGGGCCGCCCGGCAGGTCGGACAGCCTATTTTCTATTCCACGACGATTATCGTGGTGGCGTTTATTCCCCTCTTCACGATGACGGGGGTGCCGGGGAAGATTTTCGCGCCCATGTCGATCACCTATGGATTTGCCCTTGTCGGCGCCCTGTTGATGGCCTTCACGCTCGCGCCCGTGCTCTGTTCGTTCCTGCTGAAAGGGAAGATCAGCGAAGACGATACGATGGTGGTGCGCGGCATTCGGCGCACCTATTCTGCGACGCTGGAGTGGGCGTTGAATCATCGCGCCACAGTCCTTGGGTTTGCCGGCGGATCGCTGCTGGTCACGATGGTGGCATTGCGATTTCTGGGTGGAGAATTCATGCCGGCGCTGGAGGAAGGGAATCTCTGGGTGCGGGCGACCATGCCGGTCGATATCTCGTTCGATCAGGCGGCGCGGTTGACCAGCGACATTCGCCGCATGTTCCGGGATTCTCCGGAAGTGTCGACGATTGTGTCTCAACTCGGGCGCCCGGATGACGGAACCGATCCAACGAGTTTCTTCAACGCGGAGTTTCTGGCGAATCTGAAGCCCCAGGAAGAGTGGCGGCATGGGCTCAGCAAGGATCAGCTGATTGAGGAAATCGAAGGACGATTGAAAGATATTCCCGGCGTGATTTTCAATTTCTCGCAGGTCATTCAGGATAACGTCGAAGAGGCGATGTCCGGTGTCAAAGGCGAAAACTCCATCAAGCTGTTCGGGACGGACCTCAAGACAATGGAGGCCAAGGCCGGGGAGATCGAGCGGGTGATGCAAGGGGTGCAAGGGGTCAAAGACCTTGGCATCTTTCGTCTGGTGGGCCAGCCGAATCTCTTGATTCAAGTCGACCGTGAAGCGAGCGCGCGGTATGGATTGCAGGTGGGGGATGTGAACGCGGTGGTGCAGGCAGCCGTCGGGGGCCAGGCCGTCACACAAGTCTATGAAGGGGAGCGGCTCTTTGATCTTGTCGTGCGGTTCCTTCCTGAATTTCGCCAGGATGTGGAGGCGATCGGAAACATTCTGGTGAGTACGCCCGATGGGGCGAGGGTGCCACTCAAGCAAGTGGCGAGCATTACGACGCAGACCGGAGCCTTTATTATTTATCGGGAGAACAATGAGCGCTATATTCCCATCAAGTTCAGTGTGCGGGATCGGGATCTCCAGAGCACCGTGGAAGAGGCGCAGGCGTTGATGGCCAAGCAGATCGTCCTGCCTGAGCGCTATCGCATGGAGTGGGCCGGCCAATACGATCAATTGAAGGATGAGCAGCATCGTCTCGCGAAAGTAGTGCCGATCAGCCTGGTGATTATTTTGTTCCTCCTCTACACCACGTTCGATTCACTCAAGAACGCACTGTTGGTCCTGGCGACGGTTCCGTTTGCCTTGGTCGGAGGGGTCCTGTCACTGGTGTTGACCGATACGCATTTTAGTATTTCGGCGGCCGTCGGCGTGATCTCGACATTGGGTGTCGCGATTCTTGGCGGGGTCCTGCTGATATCGCGAATCGAAGAGTTTCGCCAAGCGGGGCTGAGTCTTCGTGAGGCTGTCCGGAAGGGCGCCGACGTGCAGATGCGGCCGATCCTGATGGCGACGTTGGGGGCGGCCATTGGATTGTTGCCCGCGGCGCTGGCGACCGGGATTGGGTCGCAAGCGCAAAAGCCGCTGGCTCGTGTGGTGGTCGGCGGCATGTTGACGGCGGCCTTTTTGATTTTGGTCGTGTTGCCGGTATTATATGAGCTCGCCCATCGCCGTGAGGGGATCATCGAGCAAGAACCACAGTAACGACTTGGGAAGGAGACTTGTGACAATGAGCAGACGTCTTGTGATCGTGGTTGGTGTGTGTGCGCTGGCCATTGGCGCCGGGTTGCCGGTAGACCTCTGGGCAGGCGCCAAGAATCCTATCGTGCTCGTACAAATTCCCTATGAGGCTCCGCCGAAGCAGCAGGATGTACCCGATGTGTCCGTGCCGCCGAATACGAATCCGCTGACCCCGGAGGAAATGACACGGGCTGAGGCGCTGCTTCCCTTGCTGGAAGGAAAGCAGGAGTTTTGGGCCATGGGGGAGTTTGTGCATTTGGGAGAGCCGTCTGTTCCGGCGTTGGTCAAAGGGCTGACGATGCCGAGCCCGAGAATTCGCTACAACACGATCGAGACGCTGTCGATGATGAAAGGGGTGTCCGGCGTGCCGGCATTGCTTCAGGCAGCCAAAGATCCGAACGAACTCCCGCGCGTCCGCGAGCATGCCCTGCGTGTGGCGATTCGACTCGATGCGGCGAAAACGCCTGAGGCGATTGAGGTGATGTCGAAGGATCAGAATCCCTCAGTGCGGAAGGCGGCGGCGTTTGAATCGCGTTACGTCAGGCTTAAAGCGGTGATTCCTACGCTGATCCCCATGATCACCGACGATGAACGTTTCGTGGCGATGTCGGCGTTGCATTCCCTCTGGATTGTGACGCGTCATGAAACCGAGTTTCACGATTGGGATACGTCGACGAAGCAGGATCGGCAGGCCTGGGTGAGTGAGTGGGTGGAGTGGTGGGCTTCGAATAAGGATGCGTTTGAGATTCCTGAGCCACGTCGAGCCGGGAAAAGTTCCTGATCGTCACATGCCGAGACTGGTGGGTTGCAGGCCAAAACCGGCCTGTGGTACCTATACGAGATCTAGGTTTGTAGACAGTGAGTGTCATTCGTATGGCGATTTTGAAAATAGCGAAGCTTGGCAATCCCATTCTGCGTCGACAGGCCGATCCCATCGGTCCGCGTCAGATCAAGTCGCTCGATATTCAACGCTTGATCGACGACATGCTGGAGACGATGTACGACGAGCCGGGCATCGGGCTGGCCGCTCCGCAAGTGTCCCGATCTGTGCAGTTAGTGGTAATGGCCTGCGAGGGCGACTTTCCTGAAACCGTGCTGATCAATCCGTCGATCGCGTTCTACGGACCCCAGCAAGTGGAAAATTGGGAAGGCTGCCTGAGCGTGGATGGCTTGCGGGGAAAGGTGACTCGTCCTTCCCTGATTCGCGTCAAGGCTCTTGATAGACAGGGCAAGGCGCTGGATTTCGAGGCCACCGGCCTGTTGGCCGTGTGTATTCAGCATGAGATGGATCATTTGATCGGAAAGTTGTTCATCGATCGGATGACGGACATGTCCACGCTGACGCAACTGGCCGAATTTGACCAGTATTGGAAGAAAGATCCCGCCGCCGTCATCTGATGAGTCGGGATGTAACCTGCCCCTGTGAAACCCCTGCTTCGCGTGCTTCAATATCTCCGGCCCTATCGCCTTATGGTGCTGGGGACCTTCCTGTTTGCCGGCCTGACGACGGCATTTGAACTCGTTCCCCCGTGGCTCATCAAGATTCTGATCGACGATGTCATTCAGGCGAACCGAGTCGAGCTCCTGACATGGGTCTTCGTGGGTTTGGCCGGATCCTACCTCATGCGCAACCTCTGCAGCTCAATGCGCATCCGCCTCAATAATTCCTTGGAACAGCAGGTCGTGCACGATCTGCACGTGCAGGTCTTTGCCGCCTTGCAGCGCCTCTCCATCAGCTTTTTTGAAAATCGTCCGACCGGCGAGATCATGTCGCGGGTGTTGAATGATACTGAGCATATGCAGCGGATCTTCGTCGACGGACTGGAAGAAATCATTACCGCCGGGCTGACCCTGATCGGAATCATGGTGGTCTTGTTCTGGCTGAACTGGAAGTTAGCCCTGTTGGCGCTGTTACCGATCCCGATTTTGATCATCGGGGCGGCACTCTTCACGAAGCGCGTCCACGGGTATTACCGTGAGATTCGGAAGGGCGCGGCAGAGTTGAATGCGCTGTTGCAAGATTCGCTGGCCGGTATTCGGGAGACCATGGGATTCAACCGCCAACCCTTTGAGCAGGATCGATTCGGCCGCAAGAGCGATCAATGCCGGAAGGACACCTTGAAGGCCATGTATCTCTGGTCCTACTACTCACCCGGGATGATGTTGATCGGGAGCCTTGGCGGCGCACTGGTCTTGTGGTTCGGGACGGCCGAGGTGTTGGCCAAGCATCTGTCGGTCGGTGAGCTCGTCATGTTCACGTCGTATCTGGCCCTGTTTTATGTGCCGATCAACCAGATTCATTCCGTCAACCACATGCTGCAGCACGCGCTGGCGGCGAGCGAACGGGTGTTCGATGTCCTCGATATCGTGCCGGATGTGCGTGACGAGCCAGGCGTTCAAGCGCCGGTGGCCCGCTGTACCGGGGCCGTGATCTTCGATCATGTGCAATTTCACTATCGCAGCGACGCGCCGATTCTGAAGGATGTCAGCATTGCCGTGCGAGCCGGCGAACGGGTGGCGCTGGTGGGGCCCAGCGGAGCAGGAAAGAGCACCACGCTGAAGTTGCTGAATCGATTCTACGATGTCACCGGCGGGTCGATTACGATCGATGGTGTGGATATCCGGCGCATGCCGCTGGCGTTTCTACGGAATCAGATCGGTCTCGTACAGCAAGAGCCGTTTCTCTTCAACGGAACGGTCAGGGAAAATATTCTCTACGGCGATCTCTCGGCAGGACAGGAAGCCATTGAAGCGGCTGCCAAAGCAGCCCGCGCCCATGAGTTCATCGTGAAGCTTCCTGAAGGGTACGACACCTGGATCGGGGAGCGTGGTGTGAAGCTATCGGTCGGGCAGCGGCAGCGGGTGTCGATTGCGCGTGTCCTGCTTAAAGATCCTCCGATCGTGATGTTCGATGAGGCGACCTCCAATATCGATACGGAGACCGAGGTCAAGATCCGTGAGGCGTTGAATGAACTCACCAAAGGCCGGACCACGATCATCATTGCGCACCGGCTATCGACCATCAATGAGGTCGATCGTATTATTGTGGTCGAGCACGGGCGGGTGGTCGAAGAAGGTACGCATGAGGTCTTGATCACTCGCGGAGGCGTCTACTCACGCCTGTACGAGGCACAATTTCAGGTGTAATAGGGATGGGCCTCTGAATGGTTGCGGCCATCGATCGCAGGTCAGTATACTTCCCCTCACGAATCACAAGGACGTCATACAACTATGGTGCTGATATACGAAAGTGATCCGCTGGATGATGAGGACGCCAGAGGGCGTTTCTATCATGTGTGTCGAGGCCGCATTATTCGCACGGAAATTCAACTGCCGGAAGGGCAGTCAGTCTATGAATGCGCGGCCTGCGGCATCGACCTGGAACCGGAAGACTTTTGGATCGCACGACAGAAGGGATCGGTGTAGTTATGGCGGGAAGCGCAGGCCGGAAAACCGTCTCAGTCTCGCGGGGACTCATGATGCTCTGTGAGACCTGCTTCGAGCAGGTCTATGCCGAGAAACTGCCCGACGCGAGGAATTTTGTCGCAGATCACGAATCCCTGTTCGATACCATCTGCCTGGGTTGTACCGACATCAATCGCCCGCTGATCGACGATATGCTGGGCAGTTCGGAGTAGGCTGATTGGTAGAGCGGGTCCTGGTTACTTACACTCTTTCCCGTTGAAGAACATGCAGGTGGATTCGCCTGATTTCACCTTCCAGGTTTTGATCACGGGCATCTCTCCTTCGCCGCGCATTTCCACGACGAAATCGACCAGGCCGGAAACCGGGAGTTTCTCCATATGGGGACGCGCGATTTCCGGGACGTCGATATAGAATACCCCGCCAAGCTTTGAAATCAGCACACGATGGTTTTCAGCATCGATATTAATGACGGGGCTGTAGTAGCTCTTGTCTTCAGCCAGGCTCTGACCGGTCACGATGATGAGGAGGGCGACAGCGAGAAGTATCGTACGGATGAATGCCATGACGATTGCTCCTTCTAATGAAGTCGATAATGGCGACATTATCGCATTGAAAATGGAAGAATGGAAATATGAAATTCCGAGCGGGGTTGAGCGGTGTGTGAACTACTCTGCGGCGATCTGAGCAGGAGACACCACGCCGCCTGTGATCCAGTAGGCGCGGATGTCGGGTGTCTGGTGCATCAGGGAGACGAGAAGATAGGCAGGGACGGGGAGATTGATCTTGCCCCAATAATCTTCGTAGTCGGTGGCGATCTTGATGTCGGTGACCGAAGGGCGGGCCGGATCGTGCGGATGCGAATGGTAGACGACTTGGAGGGTGTGGCCGCTACGTCGCATATCTTTTTGCGCGAGGGCCAGGTCCTGAGCATCCATCACAAAGGCGATCTCGGCCCGTTCAGCCGGGCTGAGGCGCGCCAGATGTGCGACTTTTGCCGGATCGAATGAGGCAAGTTGTTGGGCACCCTCCAGGGCGACGACATTCTTGATGCGATAGATCTTGGTGACGGTGTTTCCTGTCCCTGCGAGCAATCCGCAGCACTCGTAGGGCGCGAGCTCCTTCGCATGGGCGACCATGTCATCGAGAATGGGCTGGGGAATGATCAGATCAGCCACGATAGTTACTAGATGGTGCAGCTGACAGCATAATCCATCCCGAGATCCTTGATCTTCGGATTGGGTCCACAGAGAGGGCAGGCCGGATCTTTCGGACGGCTGACCTTACGGAACTTCATTTCGAGCGCGTCGTAGATCACGAGTTTGTCGGCGATGGTGTCGCCGATACCCAGGACTTCCTTGATGGCTTCTGAGGCCTGCAGAATCCCCATTGTGCCGGCGAGTACGCCGAGCACTCCGGCTTCTTGGCAGTTGGGAACCAGCCCGGCAGGGGGTGGCTCAGGATAGAGGCAGCGATAGCAGGGGTAGCCTGCGTGCGGCTTGATGGTCGTGAGTTGGCCTTCAAATCGGAACATGCTGGCCGAGATCAACGTCTTCTTGGCGAAGAAGCAGGCGTCGTTCACCAGGAACCGGGTCGAGAAATTATCCGAGCCATCCAGGACGATATCGTATTGCGAGATGAGCGGAAGAATATTGTCGGCGTCGACCAACTGGTGATAGGCGTTGACCGTGATCTCAGGGTTGATCGCCGTCAGCGTCTTTTTGCCGGACTCGACCTTGGGCATCCCGACCGTGGCAGTCGAGTGCATGATCTGTCGCTGGAGATTGGAGAGGTCGACGACATCGCCATCGACCAATCCGATCGTCCCGATGCCCGCAGCGGCCAGGTACAGCCCGGCCGGTGATCCCAGCCCCCCGGCTCCAATCAGCAAGACTTTCGCTTGAGAGAGCTTCTTTTGCCCTTTGCCACCCACTTCATTCAAGATGATGTGACGGCTATAACGTTGGATCTGAAGTTCTGTAAGTTCCATGATGTAATGCCGATTGCCGGAAGCTGCTTTCCTTATTCCACCACGTTTAGTTCGATGGGATCGACGACGCAGCCTTTTTTCCGAAGGCCGTCGAGCGCCCGTTCGATCTCGGCAATTTCGCCTGAGAGCTCGACATCGACCCAGCCGGTGGTTTCACGCACATCGGCGCGGCGCACGTTGGTGACGATATTGTACTCGCGGCCGATCTGATAAATGATCGGCTCTTTGACCTTGTCTTCAGGAAACCGCACATGAAAGCGTAAATGTGACATGGTTAGCCTCCTGCAATCGCGGGCACAATGGAGACTTCGTCGCCATCCTTCAGAATGGTCTCTTTGCCCTTGAGGAATCGGATGTCTTCCTCGTTCACATAGATGTTCACGAAGCGGCGCAATTCACCGGACTCATCGCAGAGGCGATCCTTGATGCCGGGGTGCGCGCTGTTCAGCGACTCGATCATGTTCGTGATGCTGCCGGCTGTCGTTTCAACTTCCCCCTGGTTCTTCGTCAGCGGCCGGAGGGGAGTAGGGATGCGGACTTTAATCATGCGTCACCACCACCGTTCTTTCCCAACTTAAAGGTTTTTTCAAAGGCCACCAGGCTCGGCTGAATGCGGGTCGGCCGTCCGACTGCATCGATGACTGCTTCCTGTGTCTTCAATCCGTTCCCCGTGATGTAGGCGACCGTCACTTCGTTCTTCTTGATCACCCCCTGCTTGACCAGTTTCTTCAGCACGCCGATGGTCACTCCGCCGGCGGTCTCGGCGAAAATGCCTTCGGTCTGCGCCAGCAGCTTGATGCCGTCGACGACTTCTTCGTCGGTCACCATCTCCATGGCGCCTTTGCTCTCGGCCGTCGCCTTTAAGGCGTAATAGCCGTCGGCCGGGTTGCCGATGGCCAGCGATTTGGCGATCGTCTTCGGCTTGACCGGCTTGAAGAAGTCGCGTCCCGCTTTGAAGGCGGTGGAGATCGGGGAGCAGCCTTCCGCTTGGGCGCCGTTCAGCTTTGTGTGGACGTCGTCGATGAGCCCCACGTATTTCATTTCGTGCAGCCCCTTCCAGATCTTGGTCAGGAGCGAGCCAGAGGCCATGGGAATGACGACTTGGTCCGGCGTCTTCCATCCCAATTGCTCGACCGTTTCGTACGCGAGCGTCTTGGAGCCCTCGGCATAGTAGGGGCGGATGTTGATGTTCACGAAGCCCCAGCCGTGTTCGCCGGCGATTTCGCTGCAGAGCCGGTTCACATCGTCGTAGTTGCCTTCGACCTCGACCACATGCGGTTTATAGATGAGGTTGCCCAATACCTTCGCGGCTTCCAAATCTCCCGGGATGAAGACGTAGCAATGGAGGTTGGCGGCTGCCGCATGGGCGGACACGGAATTTGCCAGGTTGCCGGTCGAAGCGCAGGCCACTGTCTCAAATCCAAGTTCCCGGGCGCGTGTCAGCGCGACAGCGACGACACGATCCTTGAAGGAGAGCGTCGGGTGATTGACCGTATCGTTCTTAATGTAGAGCTCATCGAGGCCGAGATAGGCGCCGAGATTTTTGGCGCGGACCAGCGGCGTCAATCCGGCATGCGGGCCGACGAAGTTCGTGCCCTCGACCGGAAGCAGATCGATATAGCGCCACATGCTGTGGGGACCCTCTTGGATCTTCTTGCGCGAAATCGATTTTTTGATTTCCTCGTAGTTGTATTTCACTTCGAGGGGGCCGAAGCACATCTCGCAGACGTGGATCGCTTTAGTGGGATATTCTTTCGCGCATTCCCGGCACACGAGGGCTTTCATTTTGGTCATTGCGACACCATATACGTAAAAAGTTAAACGCTACGGACGAACGGCACAGCCGGCAAACGGGTCCCCATCATCAAACAGCTCGGTGATCGTCGGATGGTCACCGCAGAGCGCGCAGTGAGGATTGCGCTTCACTTTGATCTCCCGGAACAGGGTCTTTTTTGCGTCGAAGTCGAGCAACCGATCGGTCAGCGGTCGTCCGATGCCGAGAATGAGTTTCAACGCCTCGGTGGCCTGAATTGTACCGATAATCCCGGCCAACACGCCGATGACGCCTGCTTCCTGACAGGACGCGACCAGGCCGACCGGCGGCGGGGTCTTGAATACGCAACGATAGCAGGCCGACTTCTTCGGCACAATCGTCGTCACGCGGCCATCGAAGCGAAGGATCCCGCCATGGATCAGCGGTTTGTCGGCAAAGAAGCAGGCATCGTTGATCAGAAATTTGGCCGTGAAGTTATCGACGCCATCAATGATGACATCGTATTCACTGAAAATCTTGAGCGCATTCCCCGCGGTCAGGCGCTCCTCGTAGGTCTTCACAATGACGTCGGGATTCAACGCCGCGATCTTTTCCTTCCCGGAGACGACTTTGGGGCGCCCGATATCGGACGTATGGTGAAGGATCTGTCGTTGCAAGTTTGTCAGGTCCACCACGTCGCTGTCGATGAGACCGATGGTGCCGACGCCGGCCGCGGCCAGATAGAGCGCAGCCGGTGAACCCAAACCTCCGGCGCCGACCAGGAGAATCTTCGCCTTGGCGATCTTCTTCTGGCCTTTGCCGCCGACCTCAGGCAGGAGAATGTGCCGGCTGTATCGGTTTATCTGTTCTTCAGTGAATTCCATATGAGCCTGTGACGTGTGATCAGTGATGTGTGATGAGAGAATGCTTCAACTGTTCCACTGATGGAGTTGACTCATCACCGATCACGCATCACCCTCACTGCACCTAGATATTAAAATACTTCTCGATGCTGATATAGCGCTCGCCGGTGTCGCACAGGATGGTCACGACATTCTTCCCTGGGCCAAGCTCTTCGGCGATTTTCTGAGCGGCGAAGACATTAGCTCCGGCTGAAATGCCGACCAGCAAGCCTTCTTTCTTCGACAGCTGTTTGGCTGTTTGATAGGCCTCATCGTCCGTGACGGTAATTACGCGGTCGAGAATCTTCCGGTTCAAGACTTTGGGAATGAACCCGGCCCCGATGCCTTGAATCTTATGTGGTCCCGGATCACCGCCGGACAAGACCGGCGAGCCCGCCGGTTCCACTGCAATCACTTGCACGTTCGGATTCTTTTCCTTGAACAGCTCTCCGCAGCCCGTAATCGTCCCGCCTGTGCCGACCGCCGCGACAAACGCGTCGATCTTACCGTCCAGGGCATCCAGAATCTCAGGGGCCGTGGTCATCCGGTGCATCGCCGGATTTGCCGGATTCGAAAACTGATCCGGCATAAAATAGCTCGGGTTCTGGGCCAGGATACTTTCGGCTTCCTTGATCGAACCCTTCATCCCTTCCCAGGCTGGGGTCAGGACCAGTTGTGCACCGTAGGAGGACAGCAGGCTTGCCCGTTCCATGCTCATGCTTTCCGGCATGACGAGGATGAGCTTATAGCCGCGTACGGCTGAGACCAGGGCCAGGCCAATGCCTGTATTACCGCTGGTCGGCTCCACAATGGTGCCGCCCGGTTTCAGCTTGCCCTGCCGTTCCGCCTCATTGATCATGTTGAGGCAGATGCGATCCTTGACGCTGCCGCCCGGATTAAAAAACTCCACTTTGCCATAGATTGTCGCGGAGCCGGGTTTGGATAGCCGGTTCAACCGGACGAGCGGAGTCTTGCCGATCAATTCGGTAATTTCTTTGTGCATAATCATCGTCACCGGCCTCCTCCCATGTAAAAGAGGAATTCGACCAGATCGCCCTCCTTGAGGGTGGTGGTGGCGAGATGTTCCCGATCGATCATTTTGTCATTGACCTCGACCGCAACCATTTGCGGATCGATCTTCTTGAGCGTGAGCAAATCGAGGACGCTGCCGCTCTGGATGTCCTCGGATTTCCCGTTGACCTTGACCTGCATGGATTCTCCCAAGTTGGCCTAGAGATTAAGGAATTTCAGGACGTTAACAAAGAGTCTCCGCCCTTGTCAAGGCAACGCGGGCCTGGCACATTGCTTGACTTTCATTTGGCTCCCCATACACTATGCGACCCTCTCGGAGGAGTCGTCGATGTGGAAACAAAATTTTATGTTTCGAGCTCTTGAGGCAACCCCTCTCAAGGAGTCCGAGCAAGAGCTGTTTCATGAAACTGACCCGGCCATGGATAGTGCTGGACTACAGTTAGAGAAGTTTTTATCCGTTTGGATTCAAGGCGAGGGGGAGGATGACAAGCCGTCGATGTATACCGGCGTCTATGTTCGCACCGCCACGCTGGATTTTCAGAAACGGGTGGGATTTCTTCAGCCTCTTCAAGGGCGGTCGCACCAGATCAAGCAACAGCTGACGCCTGGCCAGAAAGCATTCCTGCGCGGCTGGCTCGGTACCCATTCCACTCAGGCGTGGGACGCGTCCGACGATCACTTTCGAGATCTCTTCGAAGTCGAATGACGAGGCGGTGCTGGCCAGCCTTCTCCCAATCTCTTCTTCGATGTGGGCTTTCGATTGCCTGTCTCGTGGGAGGCGTGAGTAATACAGCCCGGGCTACCAGTATCGAAGTGTATTACGCACCCGAAGATGAGCCGCTCACGAAACTGTCGAAGATCTACGATCATGCCTCGCGCTATATTTACGTGGCCGTGTATGGGCTGACTTCGCCGTTGGCCGTGAAAGGCCTGGTCGAGGCGAAGAAGCGCGGCCTGGATGTGCGCGTCATTACCGATCGGGAGAGACTCGACGATCACAAGCAACAGACCGCCGTCGAGACCTTGCACCTGGCCGGTATTCCCATCCTCGTCAATCAGCACGACGGGCTAATGCATCTCAAGCAAGTGGTAATCGATGACGAGATCAACGCGTCTGGATCGATGAACCATACCGGCAGCGGGAATCGGTACAATGATGAGCGGCTTGATGTGATTCACGATCACGCCATTACGGCTCAGGCGAAACAGAAGTTCTTGACGATGTGGAACGATCCGCAGCGCTACCATCTCTGGAAACCATAAACGGGACGCACGTGGCAGGGACCATCGTCGAAACAGATATTGCTGTCGTCGGGGCCGGAGGCGGAGGGGCCGTATTGGCGCTTGCGTTGGCTCAGCAGGGGATCAAGACGATCGTGCTCGAGCAGGCCTCAGGTCCGCCGCAGGGGCTACGTGGAGAAATTCTTCAGCCGAATGGGCAACGAGTATTAGATCGGTTGGGATTGCTCAAGAAGTTGCCGGTGGATTCGACCAGGCCGATCCGCAAGTTTCATTTCTGCCGGGTGGGTGGAGAGCGGTTGTGCACCGTCGACTACGAGGAGTTGCCCGCGCCATATAATCACGCCGTCGTGACGTTGCCGAATGTGGCGCACCACGCCATTCTCGATGCGATCCAGGCAGAACCGTCGGTCTCACTTTGGTATGGCGCCAGCTTTGTCAGTCTGGTGAAGGAGGGGATGCAGGTGAGCGGTCTGACCGCAACGCGCGGCGGGGAAGAGGTGACGATTCGTGCGAAGGTGGTTGTCGGGGCCGATGGCGCGTTTTCCAAGGTTCGGCAGGCCCTGCAGATTCCGGCGGAAGTGCATCTCTATCCGCAGGGGTATCTGATCGCGATTCTCGATTCTCCGTTGCCGATCACTGAAGCCAAGTATTACGTTGGAAAGAAAACGATTCTCGGACTCTTTCCTGCCGCGGGCGGCAAGGTTTATTGTTTCTATATGATCCCAACCGGCACCTATGATCGTATCAAGGCGCAGGGCCTTCCGGCCGTGCAGGAGGCTTGGACGGCCATTGATCCCGCGCTCAAGCCGTTGTTTCAGCAATTGACGGATTGGAGTCAGACGGCGTTCATGCCGACTGGGCGTGTGCGGACGCCGACCTGGGTGGCGGACGGCGCGGTGCTGATCGGCGACGCGGCTCATGCCATGAACCCGCACGCGTCGCAAGGCCGTATGCAAGCGATGGTCGATGCGATGACGCTCGCGGACTTGTTGCCGGAATGTCTGGCAGAGCGAAATTTCTCCGCGGCAAAACTGAAAACCTACGAGGATGCCCGGCGTCCCCAGGTCACCATGTTGCAACGATTGGCGGATGAGCAGGTCTTGTTCTGGAACACGGCAAATCCTGTGATTGGATTTCTCCGTAACCGGGTGTTTCGCACGCTGGATCGGAATCCCCGGCTGCGGTATCGCGTCTTGTCTACGACTGCGGGGCTGCGGCAATCGCCGCCGTTTTCATTGATCGATCGAGTCATGGCAGCAGGATTCCTGCCGGATCCGTTTGCCCGGAATACGGCAGCAGGAATGGCGAGGTTACACGATGGCAGGTAACGAATGGGTGATCGACGGATTGCCGGATGAGTATCAGCAGCACTTGCGGGCCTATGTAAAAGACGTGCAACGAGTGTATGGCGACTCGCTCGATGGGGTGTTGCTCTATGGCAGCGCCGTGCGCGGCGAGTTTCTGCCGGGCCGTTCGAATCTGAATATTGTCCTGGTGGTGACATCCACCAAGGCGGACCAACTTAAGAAGTATGGTCCGCTCCATCGCCGGTGGGCTAAGGAACAGATTGTCGTGCCGTTGTTTGTGACGCAAGCCGACTTGCCGGCGATGGCGCGGGTGTTTCCTCTCGAGTATCTGGAAATGCAGGAACAGCATCGGCTCCTCGCCGGTCAGGATCCGTTCGTCGGGTTCAAGGTCGATCAGCGTCATCTCCGTGCCGAAGTGTTGCAAAGCTTGCGAGGGAATTTGTTCCGCGTGCGCCAGCGTTTTATCGAGGGCGGGGGGACCGAAGAGGCCATTACGATCCTCTTGCCTCTGTCCTTGACGGCGCTGCTGCCTTGTTTACGCGGGGTGCAGCGATTGCTGGAGCGACCGGTGCTGTCCCACGGTGAGCCGCTCCTGAAGGATTTCGAAACATTCCTGTCCGTCGATCTGTCGGGCCTGCGCGACGCCTGGTTTCTCAAGCGCGGGCAGATCTCGCCGGGGCAGAAGGAAGTGCCTCGCCTCATGGAACGGTATCTTGAGAGTTTTGAACGGCTGGTGCAATCCGTGGAAGCCCGATTGACGGAGGAGCCGGCATGATCGGCCTACCGAGGAAATTCGTTTCCGCGATGGCGTCGGTGAGCCTGCTGTGGCTCGTTGTGATCGGATCTGCGCACGGGGCTCTCTATGATCGTCCGAAGGAACGCGCGCCGTTGCCCGGCCCAATGGGGTATGTCAGCGATCACGCCGGCGTGCTGGATGCGGAATGGAAAGAACGGATTCGTTCCGTCTGTCAGGATCTTGAGCGGAAGACCGGGGTGGAGATGGTCGTGGTCACCGTGCCGTCGATCAAGCCGTTTCTCTCAGCCAACGAATATGCAGCGGCCCTCTATGGAAAATGGGGGATCGGATCGGCGCAGCAAGAACATGGAGTGATGGTGCTGGTTTCCGTCGAAGAGCGGCAGGCGGCGATGACGTTGGGGCGCCAGATGCTCCCCATTATCACACCGACCATCATGACCGACGTCGGCGGCGGCACGTTGCTTCCCGCGATTCAGCTCGGGCATTTCGGTGAAGGCCTGTACCGGACAGTGGTGGCGCTCGCGACTCCGGCTCAAGAGGTGCGGGTCGGGACGTTACCGAAGCATCATTTCAAAGGCGTCGGCTTCTGGATCACTCTCTTTACGAGTCTTGGTGCGATGTCTTTCTTTTGGTGGATCAGCCGCCCGGATTTGCGGCATCCCTATCGCCGCATTCAACGTGGCGAATATTGGGGCACGGGGCAGGGTGGATTCGGCGGCAACTGGGGCGGATTTGGCGGCGGGACGAGCGGGGAAGGTTACAAGTAGGCAGGGCATTTAACCCAAGAAGGAGCATCATCATGGGCAAAGGTCAGGACAAAAAAAAAGAGACGAAGAAGAAGCCTGCTAAGTCGATGGCAGAAAAAAAAAGCGGCGAAGAGAGAAAAGGGCAAGTAGCGCGCAGGGCTGGCTTCTCTGTCGAGGCACCTTCTGAAGATGCCTCCCATTCGAAGCTCTTGAAGGATGCCACGTGACCAACCGTTCGTGAGAGAATCTTATGGCTTGGGTGAGATCGGGGCCGATTCTTTCCGCGCCCAATTGGTTGCGGTGACGCACAAGCCTATCTCGGATGTGGCCACGGGAATATCGCTGATGGTGACCTGTGCTCCGCCGTGAGGGTCATTGGTCCACACGCGAATGGCAGTTGTTGGAGCTTCCTTGGCATTCAGATAGATCGTGGTGTAGGCGAGATCAGTGAGCAGGACGCCATTCTGACTCTTCGTTGGCTCGATGTAGGAGACTGTCAGGCTGGTTTGGGTGGCAGGAAAAGATTTGATGAGCGTCGGGCAACCAGCGGGCAGTGCCATGCCGGTGGTGGTCTCTTTTCGCAGCTCTGTGGTCAAGGCGCTCTTTTGGAGCATGAGCTGGTCGGTTTCGCAGCCGGCGCTGGTCAATCCGACCAATAGGCACGCATAGGTTGCTGTTGTCATGTTCATGTCGTGGTGTCCTCTGGCTCGGTAGTCGGTTACGCAGTCACCATTCGTCGCGGGACGTCTCGTCCTTCTTCCAGGTCTTGCAGATCAGACCAGGCGGTCAGATCGGTCCGTGAAGGATCGACGGCATCGCGGTATTTCTTGAACTTCTCCAGGCTCTCGGGGGAGCTGGGACCGCGCAACAAGAGCTTCTCGTTCCATTCATCCAACTTAGCTGTCGGATGCGGCCTGGCAGTCTGTCGAAACCAGGCGCCGACTACTTCATCTGCCGGATTTGTTTTCACGGCAGCTGTGAATTGATCGCTGGTGATCCCCGCGAACTCCAAAAGCCGTTCATCCATCGGGCAGGGATAGAGGTACTCACCTTCCGTCCCGGCGAGGACGGCACGGCATTTGTCGATCATGCGTGCGAGATGAACATAGCCTGCGAGTGTGATCCGCATGCTTCGTGGGAATGATATTCGCAGGTCCATAGAGTGACCGAAGAAGCACCCCTCACCTTCACCTCTCCCCTTGGAGGGGAGAGGGTAGGGAGAGAATGGGGTTAGACCAGCTTATGGTTCGTGAAAGTGAGATTCTTCACGATGACCTGGCCGTTCTCAAACGCAATGATGCGGCGGGTGGCGGGAAGATCAGCCGCTCCCACGCGTACATGAGTGTCGGTGAAGCTCTCGACGTTGTTCAACTTGCCGTCAGTGGGGGAGTAGTAATAGACGGTGTATTTGGTGGTCAGGTTCTTTTGATCCTGGGTGACGGAGCTTTCTTCGACATTAATCGAGAAGGCAAACGGGGTCATGCCCGGATGGGCCATCTTCCGGTTAATCTGGGTGATGCGGTTATCTTTAACCCGGTAGAAGGAATTCGATCCGTGGATATCGAGCTTGGTGCCGAAGGGGTGGCCGTCCTCTTCCATGGTGAGGGAGTACTTGCCGTCTGATTCCTCGAAGCTCCGGGGGCCGCGGTGGACGGCAATCATACTGAGCTGTTCCTGAGCCCACTTTTCTACGTCGGCATCTCCGAGTTGCACCGACACCTCACGGGGGCCCTTCACCATGACGGGACCGGTGGTCACCTTCCCGTTAATGTTGACGGCTAGATCAGCGGTGAAGCCGTTAAAATCTTTCGGCCAGCGGGCGGTCTTCTCGAATGCTTGCCGCATGACCTCACGGGCTTTGGGATCGTCAGCGACGGTGGATTGCGGGGCTGTATGCATGGACATGATCAAGTCTCCTGTGAATGTAGTGGAGCGATTATACCTACCGGGTTTGACGGGGCTCAATGGGGAAGAGTCTATTCATCTACCAATGGAGGTATGCGCGTCTGGCGGGCCTCTGGTGCCTGAATTTTATGGTGCGTGTAGCCTGTTTCAACATTCGTGTGATTTCTGATATAGTCCCGCGAGTTTTTACCTGTTCGGCAGGCCTGGTGTCTGTTTGAAGGGATGCTAGAAGAGGATGGAGTAGAATGGAACGACGCGCCGCTTCCCATACTGAAGAAGAAGAAATGAACCAACGCCGCAAGCTGTTGAATGCGGCGAAGCGGGGTGATCAGAAAGCCATCGGGAAACTGTTTGAGCTGTATCAAGTGCGGGTGATGAACCCGGATCAGCTGACGAAGATCAATAAAGTGTATGCCGCCATGCCGATACCGGTGAAATCAGGATCGTCGAGATCCAGCCGGCAGTCAGCCAAGTCGGGCAAGCAGCCTCCCACAAAACCCGGTGCACCGGCGAAACCCGCTCTGGCGGCGAAGCCGGTGAAAGCAGCCAAGCCGGAAAAGCCCGCGAAGGCAGCCAAACCCACCAAGCCGGTGAAAGCAGCAAAGGCTGCGATATCTGTTGCCAAGAAAGTCACGAAGCAACCGGCGAAACGGAAAGCCAAGTAGTTCATCTCCGTCCCGCGTGGGTGCGGGACCTACTGTACGACTACGCGCAGTCCTCCGCTTGCGAGCCCTGACGCAATCTGTTCGGCTTGCTGTGTCTCTCCCTCAAAGACCATCGCCTCTCCCTCATGATCGATCTGATAGGCGAGTTCAAAGGCGTGTGACGAGGTCATGCCCGGCACATACTTACACAGCAATGTGATCACTTGCTGATAGGTGTGGCAGTCACAATTATAGACAATCACCCGGGCTTCAAGGCCGTCACTGGTCCCTGTACCGGTCTCTTCAGTCACGTCAGGGGTAGTCAGCGGAAAGGATGGTTTCGCCATGGCCGAAAAGTGTAGCAGAGTCTTGAGAGGAGGTTAATACCCGGTTCTGATTATCAGATGGTTGGGAAGCCGCTCGTTTTCTCGGTCGAGTGCTCGGCTGAAAAGCTGAAAATGTGCGGGCGAATCTGTCGCCGTTGTTAGCTGTAGGTTGTGTGCCAGTTGCATCGTATAGTACTGGGCCGCGGCGGTTTTGACCAATGCCAGACCATATTCGAAACGAAAGGCGTCGTCTCCGCTCAGCCGTTCCTGGCTCAACTGCTGTATGGCTTTGACGGTGAACGGTTGGTGGAAAAACTCCTCATCCATGAGTCGGAGTAGTGCCGCAGGCCCTGGCAAGACATCCTGGCCAATCGTCATGGCATGTGTGGGATCGAAGAGTCCCCGCTGAAATCTCCGGTCTTCACGGATCGCCTCATGGAAGAGTCTTCGCCACCGAGTATCGGCCAAGTCACGGTCAATGGAGATCCGGCTGGCCTCGCTCAGAGGG
Organism: Nitrospira sp.; assembly: GCA_030692565.1. Taxonomy (NCBI): domain Bacteria; kingdom Pseudomonadati; phylum Nitrospirota; class Nitrospiria; order Nitrospirales; family Nitrospiraceae; genus Nitrospira; species Nitrospira sp. Next base: position 40,487 of record JAUYAO010000014.1, on the reverse strand, counting down.
CCGCTGACATTATGACCTTGAACCAGCCTTCCGGTGGCCACCAATTCTGGAAATGTTCCTCCCATGCGATCGGCATAGGCGGTGGTCCCTGTGAAGGGACTGAGCTGGATCGCCATATAATCGCGAAAGTGGACCCGGTGAAAGCGCGCGAGGAGGCGGTGCAGCGTCTCCGCATGGCAGAGGTGGAACGGGTAGAACAAGGCCTCAGTTAGCGGTGCAGCGTTCATCGACATTCACAGAGACTCATGTTAGGTTTCGCTCATGAAAAAAATCTTTACGTCTTGGCTCGATGTATTGCTTGTGTTCATTCCGACGGCGATTGCCCTTGCGGTCGTCAAGGCCGATCCGCTCTATGTCTTTGCCGCGTCCGCTTTCGCGATTGTTCCGCTCGCCGGGATGTTGGGCCGCGCGACCGAGCATCTCACATCGCATGTCGGTGCCGGGATCGGCAGTCTGTTAAATGCCTCACTGGGGAACGCCGCGGAGCTGATCATAGCACTCGCCGCACTTCGTGAGGGGCTCCATGATGTGGTCAAAGCATCACTCACTGGTTCCATTCTCGGTAACGTCCTGCTGGTTCTCGGGGCGTCTATGGTTGCCGGCGGATTGAAGTTTGAACGGCAGAAGTTCAACCAAACGGCGGCAGGGATGGGATCCAGCCTGCTCCTGTTGGCGGCGGTCGGTTTGATCATACCCGCGCTGTTTCATTTCACCGCTGCTGACAGGGGAGTAACGATCGAACGGGAGCTGAGCCTGGAGATCGCCATCGTGCTCTTCGTGATGTATGGGCTCAGCCTCATGTTCTCCCTGAAGACCCATCGCCATCTGTATGCAGGGGAATCACACGACGCGGAAGATCTGGGAGAGCAACCCTGGAGCTTTCGCATGTCCGTGTCCGTGCTGGCCGTGGTCACCACTTTGATCGCCGTGATGAGTGAACTGTTAGTCGGGGCGATCGAGCCGACTGCGCACAAACTGGGTCTGACGCAGGTCTTCGTCGGCGTGATCCTGGTGGCGCTGGTCGGTAATGCGGCGGAGCATTCGACGGCGGTGCTCATGGCGATGAAGAATAAAATGGATCTGGCCTATGGGATTGCCGTGGGGTCAAGTCTGCAAATTGCTCTCTTAGTCGCGCCGGTGCTGGTCTTTGCGAGCTATCTCTTCGGTACCCCGCTGGACTTGATCTTTACGCCGTTCGAAGTCGCGGCGGTGACGATCTCGGTGTTTGTCGTGGGTTTCGTCGCGATCGACGGGGAGTCGAACTGGATGGAAGGCGCCATGCTGGTCGGGGTCTATGCGATGCTGGCAATTGCCTTCTATTTTCTTCCGGCTTGATCGGCGCCGGTCACACCTTATCCATATCGATCACTTCAGTGGCATCCCACAAATTCTTCCACTCGGCATCGGCCAGATCCTTCTCTCGATCAGCATGGGTTTCGGTTCCAAACGCGAGCGGTGCTGCCTCTGTGGGTTCGAGGACCGGCTGTGAGGCTACGGTCGGTTCCGCTTGGCCGGACTTGCGCTTCGTTGCTGGATCCATATTGACGGGCATTGGTCACCTCGCGTGTAGACCTATAGTGTCTCTTTCCGTCTGGTTCCTTGTCAATGGCTGGGCGCGGGGGATTAGGTCAGAACAGGTCTGATGCCACGCTGTCGGCAAAGCGGCGGCCCAACGGGGTCAGCCTGGTTCGGCTACCCTCTTCGACGATCAGGCCCTTTGCCCTGAGTTGGGCGAAGAGTTCCCGGTCGGCTTGCCCATCAGCAAGAAGTGAGCTGGGGACCCCGTTCAAGAGACGCAGGCCGAAGATCAGGGCATCGCGTCGTTGGTCCTCGACACTGAGCAGCTGGCGATCTGTCACTGGAAGTTGATTCCTCTCCATCTGGCTTGTGTAGGTATCGAGATGTGCAATGTTGCCGAATCGGCATCCGGCCACGTAGGACTGCGCGCTTGGACCGAGGCCAAGGTAGTCGCCGCCGGTCCAATAGAGCAAATTGTGGCGGCAGGCGTAACCGGGCCTGGCGTAGTTGGAAATTTCGTAGCGAGTAAAGCCGGCTTGTGTCAGCACCGTTTCGGCTGCTGCTTCCATCTCAACTTGAAGCACTTCATCAGGTGCAGGGACCAGTCCCTTGGCGATATCGTGCGCCAGCTTGGTGTCGTCTTCAATGGTGAGGGCATAACAAGAGATATGAGTTGGATTGAGTCGAAGAAGAGATTGTACGGTGGTTGTCCATGACACAAGACTTTGTCCAGGCAGGCCGTACATGAGGTCGAGATTGATATTGGAAAATCCTGCAGTTCGGGCATGTTCGACTGCCTGCTCGGTTTCGGATACCGTGCCAGGGCGGCCAATCGGAATGAAGTCTTGGGGAGCCATGGATTCAGCTCCCAGACTGATCCGATTGAAGCCGGCTTTGGCGAGGGCTCTCAAATCAGCAAGTGTGACCGTTGAGGGATGAGCTTCAACGGTCACTTCGGCATCCGGCGTGACGGAAGAGGTGTTTCGAATATGGTTTAGAAGTGCAGCCAGCCGAAGCGATGGAATCACCGTGGGTGTCCCCCCTCCGAAGTAGATGCTCTGAAATGCGCGTCCAGCAAGGAGATTCTGCTGGCGATAGAGGGTCAGTTCACGTTCGAGCGCTGAAAGGTAGGCGTCGATGCGAGCCGGCGTGGCGATCTCCAAGTAGAAGGCGCAGAAGTGGCAGCGCTGGCGGCAGAGCGGAACGTGGAGATAGAGCCCGATGTCTCTTTCCTGCGGCATGCGCTAGATCTTGAATGGTGGAGGGTTGCCGAAGTCTTTTTCAACGACGACTTCAATTTCGTCCTGGGCGGATTTCCCCCGATTGCGAATGTGCGCTGCCCAGCCAGGTTGACGGCGTAGTGACTCGAAGACCATCTTGAGAATGTCCGGTTTGATCCGCGCTTCCCATTCGCCGGTCCAAGCGCGCTGATCCTCGTCCCCTTCGTAATCATCAGGGAAGCTGGCCTCCACGCTGAACCGGAGGTTGAAAGACTGTTCCTCACGATGCATAGGTGCCTCTCATTGCGATCTGGACAGGGGAATTTTATAATGGCCCCTAACAAGGAGCGTGTAACGTGCCTATCTTCGAATATGTCTGCAGCGAATGTAAACATCGGTTTGAACTGTTGATCCGCCGGTCGGATGAAGCTGCGTGCCCGAAATGTCAGGCAACGAGGCTGGAACAGCAGATCTCTTCGTTCGGGGTCGGCGCGACTGGAGGATGGGCATCTCCCGGTGCCGGATCCGGTGGGTCCTGCGGGAGCTGCGGCGATCCTCGTGGACCTGGCTCCTGTTCATCGAACTAGGCAACCGTCATGGATGTGGAAGAACTGTTTCAGCGTGCGATGAATACCATCGCGCAATCTGATCCGATCATCAAGCTGCTTCAGCAAGTGAGGATGGGCAAGATGAAGCCGGGGGATGCCGGATTGCGCGTGGTAGTTGAGGCGTGGTTCGGGACCTATGAGAAGGCGTTGAAGATGGAGGGGCTGACCCAAGGGGCCCTTCGTCGACTCGACCCGGCCCCACGTGTGGCCGTGTTACTGGACGCCGGAGTCTTACAGGCCGATCACCCTTCCGTGCAAGGACTTGAGAGGGCCTTTTCGCAGGCCTTTTCCCAGGCCCCCGTCGGATAGCGGTAGTGGCCATGCCCACGTTGTTCGTTCTGCTCATCCTCTCCATCCTCTATCCAGCTTCCTCGGCGGGCGCTCAGGAGGATCTGGGGATCAGCCCCATTCAATTCGTGGCGCTTTCTGAATTCGCTGCCGCTCTCCCCGGTGATATTCAGCTACTTGACGATGCGATCGCTATCGAAGGGTTTCTTGAAGCATTGGAGGGCTATCCACCTGACTGGCCCGCGATCTATGGAGAAGGGCACCACGATCCTGGACATGACGACCGCCTCTTTCAGGTGAATCGAGCGCGCGATGACCGTCGTGCTAGGAACCGTGCGCTCGCTCGGCGAGTCGCGTTTCGGTGGTCGGGGGAGTTATCTCATTTTGATCCGGAGCGGAAGGGGTTTTCTGTGGCCCTCGGTCCTGTATTGACCTCTACTCGATGGGGGCAGGTTCGCTTCAAATCTGAGGATTTTCCGGGTGAGCTCAAAGCCGTCCCGCCGGCGGACTCTTTGGATCGATTGCTGCGCGAGATGGCCGCTGGGAAGACTGTAGAACTTGCCGTCATCATCATCGGCCGACTTATTCCGGATGAATCGATTGTGTACGACTTCTCCCACGATCAAGAAGGGCTCGGTCTCATCATGCCTGTCATCAGAGTTGAGGCGGTGCACTACGTACTTTCTCCTTAGTTGCAGGCGATTCTTTCCTCATCCTTCCCTCGTCCCATCGAATGCATCTGCCCGCCAGGCGTAGTCACTAGTACGTAGTAGATCAGGCATAGGTTCAACTGTTCATTGTATGAAGAGCCAGCCAGGGTGCGTCACATTGTGGACGTGATCCGAAGGCGCTTCCCATACATCAGCTGTAGGGAATGCTCCTCAGTGGGGTCTGATTCGGCAGGATAACACCTCGATTCATATAGGAATGCCAGGCGAGCATCGAAGAACGAGATGCAGGGTATTGGTCTTGCTCAACCAACGCACCACAGGATGAGACCTCGGTTTCCTGAAGGAGGTCAGTTATGGCGTCAGTCAAGGATGAGCAAAACAGTATGTTGTCAAGCATTGCCGAATCGATGTGGCGGCGACCCAGTCGAATCTCCATTATCGTGGCCCTCTCACTATGGTCCTTAGGTGGAGGGAGCTTTTCTCTCTACGCGCATGAGGGGGGAGTGCATCCGGTTTCAGATTCTGCTTCTGCACCGCGACACTCGCTTCTCAAACCTGTTCGGCCGGCTGATTCTGGCCTGTCGGGGGGGAAGGAGGGGGCAACGACTTCCCCGGTTTCAGAACCTGTCCAGAAGCCTTCCAGGAAGAAGAAAGCCAAGGCGACCATCAAGACACCGGCTGCTGAGTCTCAGCGATTATCGGCGATAGAACCAAGGGCGCAGGCACAAGCGAAGATGGAAGAGAGTACGAGTGGGATGAAACCAGGGAGTTCCCTTCCATCCGGAGCGCCGGCGATGGCCGGGGCCGGTCTGTCTACGATGATGAGTGGGATTACGGCCATGGCTGCCGCCGCACCGAGTGCCGGCCCTGCGATGGCAGCGGCTGCACCTGCATCCAGCGCATTGGCCAGTTCGGTTGTTGGGGGGGCGTCGAGGCCATCCACTAAGAGCATTCAGCGATTGTCCGCCGGAATTCCAGGACTCACGCGCGTGATCTCCAGCCCGCTTCCTCCTGAGACGATCGCAACGCCGGCCCCTCCGCTCGACCCTCCTACCTCGGGGCTTCCGGCAGCGCCGGCAAACTGGTTCGGCTATCACGTCTTGAATCGTCTAACCTTTGGAGGCACTCCCAATCAACTCAATATGGTGTCTCATATGACAGCGGCCCAGGCTAGAGAATGGGCTACTGGCTATATGAAGGAACAGCTGGGCCTCGATCCGAGACAGCCCTGGCCGACGAATCTCCATTCAACTTCCCCATTACCTGCCGCGATTCCAATCGTGGATACCGATACAGACTTTCGTTTGACGGCTGCGCAGGGTACTTGGAAGAAAGACGATCCTGAGCCGACTGTATTGAAGCCGCAGCTTCAGCAAGTGCAGGACCATGATCTCATCAGGAAGCTCTATAGCCGGCGTCAGTTGCTCGAAAAGATGGTCTATTTCTGGGACAACCATTTCAATACCGACTATCGGTCGCATTTCCTGGGCCAATACGAAGTCTATGAGAATGAAGCCTTCCGGGCTCGAGCCTATGGCAGGTTTGTGGACTTGTTGATTACCAGCGGCAAGAGTCCGGCTATGATGGTGTACCTGAATACTGATGTGAACAAGAAAGAGAATCCGAATGAGAATTATGCGCGCGAGGTCTTGGAACTTCACACTCTTGGAGTGGATGAGCAGGGCCATCCAGCGGGATATACGCAGACGGATATCGATGAGGTCGCCAAAGCGTTTACCGGTTGGACGGTGCCGGAAGGCTCGGCGCCTGGCTTCAGATTTATTTCCAGTCGGCACAGTCCGGGAACTAAAACGGTGCTGGGGCAGTCGGTGGCGTTTGATGGGAGTGGACCGACCGAAGGGGAGCGAGTGTTGCAGATTGCGGCCAGCCATCCATCAACCGCGCGGCATTTGGCGGAGAAGCTTTGCGAATATTTCGTCAGTGAAACACCGTCTTCAGCGCTGATCACCGAAGTGGCGTCGGTCTTTAGCGATTCAGGAGGCGATATACGCAAAGTGCTGATCGCCATCGTCACGTCGGCGGACTTCAATAATGTGGCCAACTATCGAAGTCTCGTGAAGACGCCTTTGGAGTACGTCGTCGGGCTCTATCGCAATCTTGGAGTGTGGTCATCGCATGAGCCTATCCGTCGGCGGTTGACGGCGACCGGGCAGGGGTTGTTCGAAATGCCTCCACCGACTGGATATAAAGAAAAATCCGAGCATTGGTTGAACACGTACGTCTTGTTTCATGAGACGGCCATGGCTTACGAAGCCACCATCCCCGGGTATGGCTCGACCATCCGATTCGGATCGGATACGAGCGGGGGACAGACACGTCTGTGGCTGAAGAATCTTGGTTTGAGGACCGAGGCGGAGGTCTTAGGTTTTCTCCTGAATCTTACGACGGATCGGGTGGCCACGGCGACGGAGTATCAGATCTATCTGACCACACTGCGAAGCGGTGGCGGAACGTTTAATTTGGACAATTCCAGCACAGAGGCGGCGCTGGATCGAACGCTGGCGAGCATCCTTACGAATCCGCGCTATCTCTATCAATAGTTGGACGATCATCGAGAGGTACAATCATGGATCACGGTCATTGCTGCTCATCGGCGTTCCAACAGGTATCACGTCGGACTGTGTTGAAAAGGGCCATGGGTTTGGCCGCTACCGCGTTGGCCGCCAACATGTTTCCGTTGGAAATGCTCTTTCAGAGCCGGGCGCATGCGGCGAGCAATGCGGGCAAGACGCTGGTGGTCGTCTTTCAACGCGGCGGTAACGACGGTCTGAATACCATCGTGCCCTATTCGGATCCCCAGTACTATGTGATGCGTCCCCGATCAACCAATGGCGGCATCGGTATCTTGCCGCCGGGATCCGGCGATGGGTCCGGACTTGACCTAGCGGGGACTGGCTTTGCGATGCATCCCTCCATTCTTCCTTTACACGGACTCTACACCAGCAATCGTTTGGCGATTCTGCCGGCGGCGGGATTTGCTGGAAGTACGCAGTCGCATTTTACGGACCAGGACACCATCGAGCATGGTTTCCCGGATCAGCGAGACGGATGGTTGAATCGTTATCTGGCTGCCGTGCCGGCCGCAGGGGCGTCCACCATTCGAGCCGCTGCGATCGGCGACGATGTCGCCAAGTCTCTGCGTGGAACCGTGCTGGTTCCTTCGCTGACCGATGTGTCCTCGTTCAGCTTCGCCCGACTTGGGTCATCCAAGGCCGCGTTGGAGGCGAATCTACGCGCAATGTACGCCCAAGATCCGGCGTCGAGCACGACGAACCCAGCTCGATCCGCGGTGCACGCACTGGGGCCTGAACTCATGAATCGAGTCGCTGCGATCGAGGGAATTGGCGCCGCTGCTCCGCAAAACGGTGCCACGTATCCCAATACGACGTTCGGACGGGAAATGCGGGATCTGGCTCATATTATTCGTTCGGGCCTCGGGCTTGAGGTGGCCACCGTGGATATTGGCGGGTGGGATACGCATGACGATCAGGGGGCAGGTGGCGCGGCAGCCAATCGTCAAGCCGGGCGACTCGCGGACTTTTCCGGAGGCATCCGTGCCTTTGTCGATGATCTGGGGCCGTTAATGAATAATGTGGTGGTGCTGACCTGTACTGAATTCGGTCGGACCGTGAGACAAAATGCGAGCGGGGGGACGGACCATGGCAAGGCTTCGGCATGGTTTCTGGTTGGGGGATCGGTGAAGGGTGGGGTGTACAAAGGCGCTGCAGGCTGGCCCAGTTCATTAACGGAGGCCAATCTCGATGAAGGGCGGTACATCAGACCGACGGTGGAATTCAGGGACGTGTTTGCTGATGTGCTGGTCAAGCATTTTGGCGCCAGCACCTCGGAGCTCGGCGCTGTCCTGCCCGGCCATGTCCATACGCCCGTCGGGCTGTTCGTCTAGTGGCCGTGGCCGGGAGATGCTTGCCATGGGCGGTTGTCGTTGTCCCTGAGGGATTAGCACTACCAGCCAGCAGTTGTATTGGTTGGCGTTGGTACGTGTCGTCTCCTATTAGTCCCCCCTTTCGAACTAACCATTCTGCACTCTAACCAAAGCTAGCTTTCCAGGGTACAGTTCTCTCTATCAGCACGATTTTATCTGGCTCGTGTCTGCTATGGGAGGCTGGAGAATGAGTATTCTTGAGTTGCTTGGCATTTTGGGGGTGGCGACGATTGCGGCCTATGCCCTTGCACGGGTCGCTGATCTGGATTGGCATCGCGCTCTGATGTGGACTGGTGGTAGTCGATCCCGTAGAGCCTCGACAAAAAGATGGAAAACAGACTATGTGAGTGAAACGACGCCAGCCTATTTCCACTATGTGCGGAGACGCTATCGGTACGAGATTCGTTGTCCTGTTCGGTATTGCATCAATGGGCAGATCAGAGAGGGCGTTGTGGTGGATATGACAAGAGAGGGATGGCGTCTCAAAGGACAGGAAGCATTGGTCCCAGGAACGATGCTGAGCCTTGACATCACGTTGCCCGGTGCGGCCTCGTCACTACCGATTGCCCGTGCGGTTGTGCGTTGGGTAGAGGGGGGGGAGTGCGGGGTGAAACTTGAACGGATGGAGCCGGAGCCTGCAGCCCAATTGAGTCAGTTTTTCAGCACACTCTCGCAGGGCGTGAACGTGAGGTCACAAGCGGCTTAGCCTCGATGGAGAAGCCGTCGTCAGAAACTATCTTTGGCGCATCGAAACCCTGTGCCGCTCGGGCGGCTGTCCATGATTCCCCAGTCGCGATCGCTGGTCCGTAAGCTGATCGCCGGTTTCAACCAGGATCCGCCTCGCATGGACTTAATGGCACCCCGCTCGGGTCCGCTTGGGTCACTGAGTGGAGCCGACCGGTAGTAGTTCGGATCATACCAATCGTGCACCCATTCGGCGGCGTTGCCGGCGAGGTCGTGGATACCGTACGGGCTGGCTCCGTCAGGGAAGCTTCCCACGGGCAGGGTCAAAACTTCTCCCTTGATACCGTTCTCTTTAACCAGCCGTGCGCCATCGCCTTTGATCCAGAACGCCTCCCAATCGGCGCCGCTTTGAAACTCAATGGTTTGTCCGGCCCAATAGCTGGCGCTATTCGCTTTCGTCCAACTCCAGTCGTTGCCCCAGGGATAGCGGCGTCCGTCGGTTCCTCGCGCGGCCTTTTCCCATTCGGCTTCGGTGGGCAAGCGCTTGCCAGACCATTGGCAATAGGCCACGGCATCGTCCCAGCTCACATTCACTACGGGGTGTTTGGCGATGGCGTGTAGATAGGTAGCGCCGTCCCAGATCGTCGACGCCGGATTATTGTTTGCCGGCGGGCGGTGACCGGTCGATTGGACAAAAGCGGCATAGTCCTCATTGGTCACTTCGAACCGGTCAAGGAGGAATGCGTGGAGGAAGACCAGCCGCTCGGGATGTTCGTCGGTGAGGCCGTCGCTACCCTCCGCGGTGCCCATACGATATTCCCCGGAGGGGATCAGTGCCATCTCAGGGGGAGCGTCGGCGCCCAAAGCGGGCAGTATCGAACATAGGATAAGGAGAGTATGGAGAAGGCCTCTCATTCCTACCGGCGTTAGGGCTTTTTGAGGCCGCAGGCTTTGGAGACTGCATCACGATAGGTGAGCCATAGTCGCAGACTGCGCTTCACTGTGCTGAGAATGGCCTGTTGCGTTGTCGCAGATGGAGCGTTTTGAGTAACCATGTCGTAGGCATCGTGCCGATGACCGGATTCAACGAGCTGATGAGCCCGAATGAGATCCATGCAATCCGGAGAGTTGCCATGATAGCGGACAAGGGGATGGTTTTTTATGGTCGTCTCGATCTCCTCCGCCGTCTTCGGCTTGGAGGGCTCCCGCAGTTCTTTCCGGTCTTTGACGCTGCCTTCCACAAAAATGGTAAGGGCGGCGGCGCCCAGGACCCAGGTGGGCTGTTTAGAGACCCGGTCTAACCAGGCGCGATAGGCTCGGCTGGCGGGCAAGGGGCGGATCTGTTCGAAATCTTTTGCGGAGAATCCTAGCCCGTCCATCATCGTGAGGAAGAGTTCTGGATGAGATTTACCGAGTGAGAGCCCCCCGGTGTCTTCTTCATAGATATTTTCCGCCAGCATGCGCCGAACGGATGGTGGTGGGTTGTGGCCATGAATTCGGGAGAGGAAGACGGGGAAATCGCGGACGTACACAAAGTATTCCTGCTGAAAGTGAACCTTGAGCTGGTCTTTGGTCAATCGTCCGGTGGCGAAGTGATCCCATGCCCAATGGTGTTTGCCGTCCATGACTTTGAGCAATGCGTCGAGAAAGCGGGCTTGTGTCAGTCGTGATGCCATCGTATCTTGCCTTCTTGAAGGCCGTCTCGTTAGAATCCTCAGATTCTGAGAGGACAGCGATGAATCCAATTACTATTCAAAACCCCGACGAGATCCTGACCCTACTGGCCGATATCGCCTTGCAGGGGCCCGGCTTTTCCACGGATTGCCTGCTGGACTATGTGCTCGAAGAAGGGTTTACAGAACCCATCTTCCTCAACGCCACGGGTGAAGACGCCACAGCATTTTATAAAGGCCAGCCAAATGCTTGGGCAATCTATCAGATTCGTGAGTGGAAACGAGTCCTGACGGTTTCCGGCGGTGGCCGAGAGCGTCGCGTGCAAATCAGAGAAACGCCCTAACTGATGTCTGAGTGTAAAGCGGCTCTGCAAAAAGTGCAAATGCCCGCAAGGTTTTCTCCTCGATCCTTAGGGTAAGGAGCGGTAATTTCCTCATGCGAATGCGGTATTTGACTACGGCTCAGGATATCGGGGAGCTTGGGATCATCAAAAGCCTGTGCGAGGCCAACGGCATTGCATGCTTATTTCAGGATGAACACGTGAGCAGTCTGTATCCTGGTGTCTTCGAGTTGTGTTGCCAGGTGATGGTGGACGAATCCGAATGGGAGCGGGCAACCGCGCTGATCAGCCGCTTGCGTCTGTCGATTCGAGAAGTTGCACCATCGCCGTAGCGGATCGCATGTGACCACTCGCTCTCACGCCTCGGTCATCGCGGAATTTTTGGATGGGGAGAGTCGGCCGGGAGGTCGACGGGTTTACGTTCCCCGGATCCTTCATACCACCCGCCGATCAGCAGGCCTTCTTCGAAGTAGAGATACCGGTGCTTCACCTCGGCCGCACTGATCCAATCTTCGAAAATCCATTCCTCGCGACGTAGTCCGTCCTTCGTGAAGGACGTATTAATCGTCTGCGGCCCTCCCCAGGCTTTGAGGACCTGGTCTTTCGACATGCCGGCCATCACTCGGCGCTGCTCAATATGTTTCTGAAAATCAGGATCTCTCAGCTGAACGGCAAGAGGGACCACGACCATCATCAGGAACGAGAGAGCCAGCCCTGCATAGATGATTTTACGGACGAGGGGGCGTCGAATAAACGATGGCTCGTCCTGGTGGACGGGGACCTGTTCGGAGGCAGAAGGCGTCTGTTCCATAGTCGTAATTGCTTCCTGAATGAGCTGGCGCATGCTAACTAAGGGGGGTAGGGCGAGTCAAGCTAAGAGGGCATGAACTCAGGATAATTTAGCAGGGTAGCCCTGGCCAAGGACACGACGGTCGTGGTGCGACCCCTTGAGCATGGATGAGGTCAACGATGAAACGATTTGCGTATCGGACCGGATCAATTCGGCCGAGGTTGGGATGGATCATGCTGGCCGGATTATTGCTGCTTGGCATGGATCCGTATCCCTTCCAGGCCCATGCGACGACGATTTATTCCTATATCGACGAGCAAGGCAATCCCCGGTTTAGCGATTCGATGGAAAACATTCCGGAGAAGTACCGGGCCAAAGTGAAGACCCATGAGCAGGCGGCGCCCCAGGAGCGTCCCCCGTCAGCATTTGATTCCGTGAAGGCCATCGCATTGCCGCCGATTGCGGCAATGAAGCAGAAAGTGACGGAACTCCTTCAGGGGTTCGGTATCGCATTTCCCTCTGCTTCCACGAAAACAGTCTCGGTACCATCAACGGCCCCATCATCAGACATGAACTCATCGCAATCGCAGATTGTGAACTATGCCGGTGCGGCAGCGGTTGTGCTTTTGCTGCTGATGTATTTTAGCAAGAGCCAATTGATGCGTCTGCTGGCTCTCTGCCTACTGGTGACGCTTGGCGTGGCGACACCGGTTCTGCTCTATGTAAGTGACAATGGTCCAATGACGAGTATGAAGGGACGCGTGACGGCAGTGGGACAAGCTCAACAAGATCGTCTCAAACAGGTCGGGCCGTAGGCGGACACGCCCTGCCAGTCTCTCTTAATGAGGCGTTCTATTCAGCGTAGTGGGGCACCGGAATCTTCTTGGGTTGGGGAGCGGGCGAAGGAGTCATCCGTTCTGAAAATTCAGGCGAGTAGGGGTTCACGATGGCCTCGTGGGTATGACGCTGGCGCTGTTTGACCAATTGGAGGCTTTGCGTGCTGATTTCCATGCGGTCGATCGTTGCCTTCGTGGTCAAGCGATCAGGCAGGCCTTGCAGCGAAAAGAGCTGATAGGTCAGTGTCCAGTCCAGTTGCTCCTTTCCTTTCTCTTTAATCAAAAAGCGCGCGGCGTCTGACGGGGGCCCCTTAAAAAGCAGGACCCAGATGTTCGATCGAAAGGCCGGTGCCTGGGAATCGTTGGAAGGGCTGAACTCGGGAACGAGCGAGGGGACTTGCGCAATGGGAACCGGCGGTGTGAATTCAATATCTACAAGCCGGACATACAGGGGGCGAGTCTCGCTCGAATCGTTGGGGTCGACGGCGTAGGCGAAGGAGTACCGGACGTCGATGCCGCTTCTGGTGAACGTGTAGACGTCTTCGCCATTTTCGGGCGACACCAGTTTGCTGAAGTACTTTTGCCAGTCGGTGATAGGGTAATAGCTGAAGACCCGAAGGGCCGACTTCCTATCCCGTACCGCCTGCGGCATCCCCAGCCGTTCGTGAAGTTCACGTTGGGTCAGGCCCAGGAAACCGTCTTCAAAGTAGGGTGCGGCCGTGAGGGTGTACGGGATGCACAGCAGAGCGCCGAGTAGGAGCAACCACGTGAGGCGGTACCTAGATGGTCGAGTCGGCAATGGTATCCTCCGTCTAGTGCGGGTATCGTATCGACAGGGTTGAAGGTCTGTCAAGAAAGCGGCCTGGCTTGCTGGTCCGATACCCTTTCAGTATCATGGTATTCTTGTAATATTTGTCACGGGAGACATGCACCAGTGGGCAATTCTTCACAGACGTCGATCGAGCAGCTCATCAAGAGCCGAATCCTGATCCTCGATGGAGCGATGGGGACCATGATTCAACAGCGGAGGCTGGATGAAGCGGCCTTTCGCGGCGAGCGGTTCAAAGACTGGAAGCAGGACCTCAAGGGCCACAATGATTTATTGAATATCACGCAGCCGGCCATTATTGAAGATATTCACCGGCAGTATCTCGAAGCCGGAGCCGATATTGTTGAAACGAACACGTTCAATTCTCAAGCGATCTCCCTGGCGGACTATCACATGGGGACGTTGGGCTACGAACTGTCTAAGGCCGGGGCCAAATGCGCCAAGCAGGCGGTCCTCAAGGTGCAGGCGGCTCAGCCCGGTCGGCAATGCTTCGTGGCCGGGGCTATCGGGCCAACGACCAAAACATCATCGATCTCGACGGACGTCAACAACTCGGCGGCTCGGGGAACGACCTACGAAGAGCTTGTCGCGGCCTACAGTGACCAGGTGCGTGGCCTGCTCGACGGCGGGGCTGATCTGCTGCTCGTCGAAACGATCTTCGACACACTCAACGCCAAGGCGGCATTCTTTGCCATCCAACAGGTCTTCGACCAGGGTGGCCGCCGGGTGCCTGTCATGGCTTCCGTGACATTCATCCAAGCCGGCAGCAATCGGGGTGTGACAGGTCAAACGGTTGAAGCCTTCTGGAACTCAATTTCCCATGTGCCGTTACTGAGCGTCGGAATGAACTGCGCTTTGGGGCCGAAGGAAATGCGGCCGTTGATCGAAGAGCTGTCGCAGATCGCCCCGATCTATATCAGCTCGCATCCCAATGCCGGATTGCCCAATCCGCTCCTGCCCACGGGATTTCCCGAGACACCGGACACGCTGGCGCCCCAGTTGCGGGACTGGGCGCAGAACGGCTGGCTCAATATCGTGGGCGGCTGTTGCGGGACGACACCGGACCATATCAAGAAGATTGCTGAAGTCGTGCGAGGCCTGAAGCCACGGCCGATTCCCACGATCGCCCCCTATACGCGTTTGAGCGGGCTGGAAGCCGTCACGCTCCGCCCGGATTCGAACTTCGTGAATATCGGTGAGCGGACCAACGTGACCGGCTCGCCGGCCTTTTCAAAGCTGATCCTGGCCGGCGACTACGAAGCGGCCCTTTCTGTGGCGCGACAACAGGTCGAAGGTGGCGCGCAGATCATCGACATCAATATGGATGAAGGCATGTTGGATTCCAAGGCGGCGATGGAGAAGTTTCTCCGTCTCATCGCCTCGGAACCGGATATTTGCAAAGTGCCGATCATGGTCGACAGCTCCAAGTGGGAGGTGCTGGAGACGGGTCTGAAGAATATTCAGGGGAAGGCCATTGTCAACAGCATCAGCCTCAAAGAGGGCGAGGAAAAGTTTGTCCAGCAGGCGACGCTGGTCCATCGGTATGGGGCTGCCGTCGTCGTCATGGCATTCGACGAACAGGGGCAAGCCGATACATTGGAGCGAAAGAAAGAAATCTGCGCGCGCTCCTATAAGATTTTAACGGAACGGGTAGGCTTGCCTGCGACCGATATTATTTTCGATCCCAACATTTTAACCGTTGCGACCGGTATCGAAGAGCACAACAACTATGCGGTGAATTTTATCGAGGCCACCCGGTGGATTAAGCAGCATCTGCCTGGTGCGAAAGTGAGCGGCGGCATCAGTAATATCTCGTTCTCATTTCGCGGGAACAACGTGGTCCGTGAAGCGATGCATGCGGCCTTTCTCTATCATGCCATCAAGGCCGGCCTCGATATGGGGATTGTCAATGCCGGTCAATTGGCCGTGTATGAAGAGATTCCCAAAGACCTGCTAGGACTTGTAGAAGATGTGCTGCTGAACCGGCGTCCGGATGCCACCGAACGGCTCGTGAATTTTGCCGAGACGGTGAAGCAAAAGGGAAAGGCGGTCGTCAAAGATGACGAGTGGCGCAAAGGGACGGTTGAGGAGCGCCTTTCGCACGCCCTCGTCAAAGGCATTACGGACTACATCGATCAGGATACGGAAGAGGCACGGCAGAAGTATCCGAAGCCCTTGTCGGTGATCGAGGGGCCGTTGATGGCCGGGATGAACGTCGTCGGGGATCTGTTTGGTTCCGGAAAAATGTTCCTGCCGCAAGTCGTGAAGAGCGCCCGGGTCATGAAAAAATCCGTCGCCTACCTCATGCCTTATATGGAAGAAGAAAAGAAGCGAGCGGGAGGCTATCAGGCGCAAGGGAAGGTCTTGCTCGCCACGGTGAAGGGCGATGTGCACGACATCGGGAAGAACATCGTCGGAGTGGTGTTGGGTTGCAATAATTATGAGGTGATCGATCTTGGCGTGATGGTGTCCTGTGAGAAAATTCTGGCAACGGCCAAGGAGCTTCAGGTCGATGTGATCGGGTTGAGTGGGCTCATTACGCCTTCACTGGACGAAATGGTGCATGTCGCCAAGGAAATGACCCGCGAAGGGTTTACCGTGCCGCTTCTCATTGGCGGCGCAACAACCAGCAAGGCTCACACGGCGGTGAAGATCGCCCCGTCCTATACGCCATCGGTGGTCCATGTGTTGGATGCCTCACGGGCGGTCGGTGTCGTGGGCAGTCTGATTAGTCCGTCGCAGAAGGCCGCGTTTGTGCAACAAGTCCGAGATGATTACGATCGGATGCGGCAGGCGCATCAAGATCGCGGGACCAAGCCGGTCTTGCCGATCGCGAAAGCACGCGCCAATAGCCTCAGTACCGACTGGACGACCGTGGAGATTCCTGTGCCGTCCTTCCTGGGCGTGCGGACAATCAATGACCAACCGTTGAGGGAATTGCTGCCTTTTATCGATTGGTCGCCGTTCTTTCATACGTGGGAGTTAAAGGGCCGGTATCCGGGGATCTTCGAGGACGCCACGGTCGGTCCGAAGGCAAAAGAACTCTATGATGATGCACGTCGACTGCTGGATGAGATTATAGAGAAGAAGCTGCTGACCGCGAAGGGCGTGTACGGATTTTTCCCCGCAGCAAGTGCGGGCGATGACATTGAACTCTATCACGATGGTGCGCAGAGCCAGGGAGTCACAACTATCCATACGCTCAGACAGCAGTCGGAAAAGCCTCAGGGGCAACCGAATCTCGCACTGGCCGACTATGTGGCACCCCGGGAATCAGGCCGGAAGGATCATCTCGGGGCATTTGCGGTGACGGCGGGCATCGGCCTGGATGCATTGTGTCGTCGTTTCGATAAGGATCATGACGACTATAACTCGATTATGGCAAAAGCTCTGGCGGATCGACTGGCCGAGGCGTTTGCGGAGTATCTCCATAAACGTGTCCGCGAAGAGTGGGGGTATGGAACACAGGAGACGCTATCTACCGAAGAGCTGATTCGCGAAAAATATCGCGGCATCCGACCGGCGCCAGGCTATCCAGCCTGCCCCGACCATACGGAGAAGCGGCTCTTGTTTGATCTGCTTCAGGTCGAACAGAACGCCGCCATCACGCTGACCGAGAGCTTTGCCATGTTGCCGGCTGCGGCCGTCAGCGGGTTCTACTTCGCTCATCCGGAGGCGAAATATTTTGCGGTGGGGAAGATCGGAAAGGATCAAGTCGAAGACTATGCCAGCCGAAAAGGGATGGACTTGCGCACAGTCGAGCGCTGGCTCTCGCCGAATCTCAACTACGAATCCTCCTAGCGGTTTCCGGTTCCTAAGTCCTGAAAATCCTGTTGGATCGCGCGCAAGGCGTGAGGAGTGTGGTTGGGGCAGAGGCTAGACGGCTGTCTCAAGCACATCCTTGGATGCATTCAGACGGGCTGTTTGGAGCGCTTGGAAGATCGAACGGTAGCGGGCCTCAGCCCACGAGTTGAACGATTCTGCGTCGGCAAACACGAGGTCCCACGCTTTTGCGGGATCCAGGAGCAACAGGTGCTGAGTGTGGTCGGCCCTTGAGAGATGGACCACGAGAACGGCCGAGTTCCCGGTTAGGCTAATGTCGGTGAATACGTGGAGCTTCTCTGATGCCGGAAGATGGCTGTCTCGCATGGCCGCTTCGGCAATCGGTGCGTAGAGTCGACGCAGAAACTGGGCGGTCATCTCATGCGCATGGGAGGGACTCAAGAGTCGAGGGTTGGGCTTTTCTCCGAAGAGGTTTTCGGTGAGATACGTGGCGGCTTCCCACGTCGGCATGACACCGGATGTCACCAACGCTTCACAAAGGTAGGCAATCCAATTTCTGTTCGCAGTCCGCTTCTGGACCGCAGTGGTCTTCTTGGCCATGATCGGCGACCCTTTCATCTCATCACGGATGTCGGTATCGGACAGCTTTCGGAACGTAGTGGTGCGTGGTTCCGGTGGAATGAAAAAAGTATATCGGTGAGGTGAAAAGGGGTCAACGAATTGCGAAGAATGCGCTAAGCGGCTGTGGGATCTTGCCGTGAATGGTCAGCGTATTGCTCGTGAATGCGGCGGAGATCCTCGGGGGATGACAGGAAGAGATCGAGTAATTGCGGGTCGAAGTGTCTGCCGCGTTCTTTGATCATCAAGTCGCGGGCGTGTTCGAAGTCAAAGGCCGGTTTGTAGACTCGGGCCGTGGTCATGGCATCGAAGTTATCAGCGATAGAGGCAATGCGTCCCTCGATGGGGATCTCCTCGCCTTTCAACTTGCGGGGGTATCCGGTTCCGTCATACCGTTCGTGATGTGTCCATGCAATGATTGCGGCGACTTTCAGGAGCTCCGAGTCAGATCCAGAGAGAATCTTATAACCGATCTCTGCGTGCTGGGAGATGACGTCAAACTCCGCCGCGGTGAATTTCCCCGGCTTAAGAAGCACGTGATCCGGAGTTCCTATCTTGCCGATATCATGCATCGGGCTGGCGGTCCGAATCAGGTCAACCCGCTCAGGCGCCAGACCTACCTTGCGTGCCAGCAATTCGCAATAGTGGCTCATCCGCTGGATATGCTGGGCGGTCGAGCTATCACGGAACTCAGCGGCGATCGCCAATCGTTCGATGGTTTCTTCCCGGGAGAGGCGGAGTTCTTTCTCGCTGCGTTCCAGCCACTCAAGGGCCTGTTGCAAAGCCATCGTTCTGGTTCTGACGATGTCTTCAAGATTGTCTCGATGTAAGCGGTTTTCCATTTCCAAGCGGCGACGGCGCAAGGCATTGGCGACATCGATAAGCACTTCGTTTGATTCGAATGGCTTGACGATATACCCGAACGCTCCCATGTCGAGAGCGGCGTTTGCCAGCACGGAGCTATCGAGTCCGGTGACCATGATGGCGGCAATGTGGGGACGGTCCACAAGCAGGTTACGGACGAGATCCATGCCGGATTCTCCGGGCATGTTCACGTCGCACAGCATCAAGGCGAAGGGCTGTTCCTCAATCTTCTGGCGGGCTTCACGCGCATCGGCGGCAAGTGTGACGGTATAGCCATGGGTTTGGAGCATGTAGCCCAGTAGGCGGCGAATCGGTTCCTCATCGTCGACGACCAGAATATTCCGGTTTTCAAGGAGAGCTTGTTGTGTATCCCGATCAGGCGAAGTAGGCATGGAGTTATTGCGGCATTGAGGTTGAGCGAAGGCTGTTGTGTAGAATCATTATCGGCTTGTTTTGTGGACTCTTGAGAGTCACGTGAACTGCCCGATATTCTGCACCTTTTGTGCCAATCAATGGCGTCGACGCGCCGGATGTTTCGACCCTCTGCAGACTGTGATCCATGGGACTGAGCGTCGCATGAAATGTCTTTACCAGCAAGCCGTTCGTGTCTTTCAGACGAAATCTTCTGTTCGTTGTGTGACGAGGATCCAGGCGGTCGACTCAACAGCGATATGTACAGAATGTGTCTGCGGCGTAGGCGTATTTCGTACATAGAGAGGGACTGGCGGAGTAGAAATTGCTCGGAAGCAGTCGGTGGGTGTTGGTTTGCGCTTTGGATAGGGCTCCACTATAATCCCGCTCTTACTTTTGAAGACGAGAAGGGGAGTATGCGATGAGTGCGGCAGCCGGATTAGTACGATTTGATGGCAGACGGAAGGACCAGCATCGGCCGGTCAAAGTGACGAGGAATTTTACCAAACACGCCGAAGGATCGGTCCTCATTGAAATGGGGGATACCAAGGTCATTTGCACGGCGTCGATCGAAGAGAAAGTGCCCCCGTTTCTCAAAGGAAAAGGCAGCGGATGGGTGACGGCCGAATATTCCATGCTTCCCCGTGCGACCCATGAGCGGACTTCCCGGGAAGCCGTCAAAGGAAAGCAGGGCGGAAGAACGCTGGAAATCCAACGGCTGGTTGGCCGCGCGTTGCGGTCCGTGACCGACATGACGCAAATGGGTGAGCGGAGCATCTGGATCGACTGCGACGTGATTCAAGCCGACGGGGGAACCAGGACCGCGTCGATTACCGGGGCGTTTATTGCCTTGGCAGACGCGTTCATGGTGCTGAAGAAGAAAGATATGATCAGGCGCCTTCCGCTGACTGACTATTTGGCGGCGATTAGTGTCGGTAAAGTCGGCGGGGAAGTCATGGTGGATTTGGCCTATACCGAAGACTCCATGGCCGAAGTGGATATGAATCTTGTGATGACCGGCCGAGGTCGGTATGTCGAGGTTCAAGGAACTGCGGAAAAGACTCCCTTTGCCAAGCAGGATATGGACGAGTTTTTGAATCTTGGATGGCAGGCCATTCAGCGGCTCACGGCCATTCAAAAAGAACTTATCGGTTCCTTAGACTAGCAGGTCGCTGTGATTTCAGAAGTCGTCCTCGCGACGAGAAACAGGCACAAAGTCGAAGAATTGGCGGCCTTGCTTGGCGATTTGGGCATTCGGATCCGCACGCTGGCTGATTTTCCGCACGCACCTGAAGTTGAAGAAGACGGTGCGACCTGTGAGGCCAATGCCATCAAGAAGGCTTGCGAGATTGCGAGGGCAACGGGGTTGACGGCCGTGGCCGATGATACCGGGCTGGAAGTGGACGCACTGGATGGCAGGCCTGGCGTCTATGCAGCCCGCTATGCGGGGGAGCACGCCACCTACGAAGATAATTGTCGCAAGTTGGTTCAGGAGCTCGAGGGCGTTCCGCACGAGCGACGGACCGCTCGATTCATTACGGTAGCGGCCATCGCCGTACCGGGCGAACCCGTTCAGGTGACGCAGGGGGTTTTAACCGGGTATATTACGGACAAGGCCAGCGGGTCAAAAGGATTCGGATACGATCCGGTCTTCTATGTGCCGGACTTGAAGGCGACGCTAGCAGAGATTTCTGCTGAGCAGAAAAATCGTATCAGTCATCGCGCAAAGGCGTTTCTGCAAGCCAAGGAACTCCTTCGCGCACGGCAGTCTGAGAGCATCGTCGGGGCGTAGCGCAGCCCGGTAGCGCGCCTGCTTTGGGAGCAGGATGTCGGAGGTTCAAATCCTCTCGCCCCGACCAAACCGCACTTCGTGCGTGCCGCATGTTCATTTCTATTTTTCTATTGTGCGCGGTACGTGAGCCACTCAGATTTTCTGCGCGCCCGTAGCTCAGTTGGATAGAGCAACGGCCTTCTAAGCCGTAGGTCGCTGGTTCGATTCCAGCCGGGCGCACCACGTTGGTCAGCCATTCATGCGTAGAATCTTCCGTCCTCTTCCGCTCGCTGTCATCGGTGGCGTCGCACTGCTGCTCTATACACTGCTCGGCTTTTTCCTGTTGCCGTACCTCATCACGACCTACGCTGTGCCGAAGGTCGCCGAGACGATTCGCCACCCGGTGGTCGTGAGAGAGGTGGCGGTGAATCCCTTTGAATTGTCTTTGCGGATCGCCGGATTGGAAATTCGTGAGCCCGATCAGACGCCCATGGTCGGGTTTGAGGAGTTCTTCGTGAATTTCCAGGCGGTCTCGTTGTTCCGTCTGGCCTATGTATTCGATGCCATCCGTCTGACGATGCCCTATGTGGCGGTGAAGGTGGCGCCGAACGGCCACCTGAATTTGCTCGACCTGGTTCCTCCGGATGCGCCGGCGGACCAACCGCCTTCTGCCAAGACGCCGGAGCAGCCGGGAGGGATTCCTGCGGTACAGATCGGGGTGTTTGAGATTGCCCAGGGCATCGTGGAATTCCGAGATGAATCCAAACCCAGGCCGGTGGCGATCGATATTGTGCCGATCGGCATCGTGCTGAGGAATTTTCATACGAAGCCGGGTGGAGACAATACCTATTCGTTTGCCGCGGAATTGGGCAAAGGAGAAGTGCTGGACTGGAAAGGCACCATCACCTTGGAGCCGATTCGCTCTGAGGGCACGTTGGCCTTGAGCGGAGTCAAGATCCCCACCGTCTTTCAGTCTGTGGAGGGCCAATTCAATTTCGACATTCCCACCGGCACGATCGATGCGAAGGTGCCGTACCGGTTTGATATGGGGACGGCTCCGATGGACTTTACCGTCTCGGAAGGGTTTCTGCGCCTTGCGGATGTCAACCTGGTTGAAAAAGGCGATGTGGATCCGGTGATCTCCGTCCCAGCGTTTGGAATCGACGGCATTCAGGTGGATCTGCGGCAGCGCAAGGTGTCAATTGCATCGATCAGCGTGGCGAACGCTTCGGACCGGGTTTGGCTGAATCCCGATAAGAGTCTGAATCTGCAAGCGCTCTTCGCGCCAGTGGAGACCGCGCCGGCGGCCGAGAAGCCTGCTCCGGCAGCCTTGCCTAAAGAGCGGGCTAAGGAAACTCCTCCCTGGTCGGTGGCCGTCAAAGAAGTGCAAATCAAGAATCATACGATTCGGTTTGAGGATCGCTCTCTTCCTTCCACCATGCAGGCCAAGGTCGTCGTGAAATCTGCACGGTCGCATGATCTGGCCTGGCCGATCACAGGACCGATTCCGCTCACCGTCGACCAGACCATCAATGACACCGGCACCTTCACGCTCGACGGCCAGATAGTGGCGTCGCCCTTTCAGGCGGACTTTACGCTGGCATTGAAGAACCTGGGATTGGCGCCGTTCGAACCCTATCTGGAGCAGGCGACCCGCGTCGGAATCGACGACGGGGCGTTGGATATCGATGGCTCCCTTCATCTGGCGGTCGAACATCCGAAGGCTCCGCTGATGACCTTTCGGGGAAATCTTGGTGTGAAAGCGTTGGCGCTGGTGAACCGGGAGGAGGGGCTCCCGTTTGCCTCCTGGAAGCATCTTCTGCTGAAGCAGATCGCGCTGACCGTCGATCCGACGACGGTGGCGTTGGACGAAGTCGGTCTCGACCAGCTCCGTGTTCAACTGGTGGTGCAGTCGGATGGCACGATGAATCTGGCGCACCTGGTCAAAGCCAAAAAGGAGACTGAGGCGAATCCGGCGCCAGCGCCTGAACCGTCTCCGGGCAAGTCAAAGCCGGCGCCAGAGATCACGATTAAAACGGTGAAGCTGATGAAGGGGGCCGTCACGTTTCAAGATGACTCCATCGTACCGTCGGTGCGGACGGGGCTCGAAGAATTGGCCGGGACGGTGAAAGGGTTGTCCTCGAAGCAGGTGGCGAAGGCGGACGTCGACTTGTCGGGCAAGCTCGGCCGGGTGGCCCCACTACGGATTGTGGGCAAGATCAATCCGCTCAGCGAGGACGCGTACACTGACATCTCAGTGAAGTTCGACAATATCGATCTGACCACGGCTGGTCCCTATAGCGGGAAGTATGTGGGCTATTCCATCAGGAAGGGCAAGCTCTTCCTGGATTTGGCGTACAAGCTGTCGCAGCATGAGCTGGAGGCGGAGAACAAGGTGCTCATCGATCAATTGGGCTTTGGTGAGAAGACCGAGAGTCCCGATGCCACCTCACTGCCGGTTCCCCTGGTCGTCGCGCTGCTCAAGGATCGAAAAGGCCAGATTGCGATCGATCTGTCGGTGCGCGGAGATCTGAAGGATCCGGACTTCAAGTACGGGAAGCTCCTGTTGAATACGGTGCTGAATCTGCTGGGCAAGGCCGTGGCTTCGCCGTTTGCCCTGATTGGGTCGCTTGTCGGAGGCAGCGGTGAAGAGTTGCACGCGATCGAATTTGCGCCCGGCCGCAATGAGCTTGCGGAAGCCGAAACGAAAAAGCTGACGACGCTGGTGACGGTGCTCACGGAACGTCCGGCTCTGTCCTTGGATGTGGCAGGCATGGCCGATAAGCAGGTCGATGGGCGGGCGCTGGCCGAAGAGCAGTTCCTTGAGCGGTTGCGGCAGCTCAAGCTCGAGGAGGCCGGCAAGCCGGCAGGCAATGAGCCGGTTCCTGCGCCTGCGTTCTCACCGGAGGAAGAATCACGGCTGACGATTGCCTGGTATGCCCATCAATTCCCTCCGGCGGCAGGTCAGCCGGACGCCCCGCCGCCTTCTGTTGCTGTGATGAAAACGCGCTTACTCCAGACGATCGCGATTGAAGAGGGGGCGCTCCGCCTTCTAGCCCAACGCCGAGCGGAACGGATCAGGGAGTGGCTCACGCAGCAGGGGCAGGTCGAAGAGGCGCGAGTCTTCATCCTGGAGGCAGGGTTCAAGGACGGGAGCGGAGCCACCGTGCCAACGCCCCTCGCGATGGCCGCGCACTAGGCTCGGCGGAGCCGCGCCTTGTTAGCACTGGAGTGGCCACATCCAGGCAAGTGGCTACTTCGAGTAGCGCATCCGGATGCCCTGCAAGAGCGAGAGCTCGATCTCTGAGGCGGAGAGCTCTTCAGGAAAGAGGACACCGGAGATCTTGCAGGCGTTGATGGAGGCGCCCCGCAAGTTGGATTGGCTGAAATCGATGCCGCGAAGATCGGATTGGCGGAAATAGCAATCACTGAAATCCAGCCCGGTGGCATCCAGGCCGCGGAGATCCAGGCCTCGCAGATCGCAGCTTTTCAAGTCGCACTTGTCGCCTGCGGCTTTCTTGACGTTGAACTCCTTAATGCAGCCTTCGCGGAGCAATTTGTACATCGGATCGTTTGAGATCCGCAGTGCGATCGGACTAGGCTTTGCCTGCTCCATACATCCTCCTATGCCGGTGGGCTCTGGCCTATATCGGATGCGGCAGGTGAATGCTTAAGCGGGGAAGGCCTGTTGGTCTGCCTGACGGGGGAGGGGTTGAACTCTTTGGTCCGAACTCAGTAATGTAGAGCCTTAGGTGTGTGGTTCAATAAACGAACTTGTAGGTCTCTAAGTTAATGAAAGGAGTGTCATATGCCGATCCGTTTAGGAGATGAAGCCCCGAATTTTACAGCCGATACGACCGAAGGCCCGATCAACTTTCATGAATGGCTTGGCGGTGGATGGGGGATCTTGTTCTCGCACCCGAAAGACTATACGCCGGTCTGTACGACTGAATTAGGGACCGTGGCCAAGATCACTCCTGAGTTCAAGAAGCGGGGAGTGAAAGTCATTGCGGTCAGTGTCGATCCGTTGGACTCCCATAAGGGCTGGATCAACGACATCAACGAAACTCAGCACACCACGATGAATTATCCCATCATCGCCGATCCGGATAAGAAGGTGGCGACCCTCTACGACATGATCCATCCGAATGCGATCGATAACATGACTGTCCGTTCGGTGTTCATTGTCGGACCCGACAAGAAGGTCAAGCTGACCTTGACCTATCCGGCTTCATGTGGCCGTAACTTCGATGAGTTGTTGCGCGTAATCGATTCGCTCCAGTTGACCTCAAAGTTCAAAGTCGCCACTCCGGCGAACTGGAAAGATGGCGAAGATTGCATCATCACTCCGGCCGTCAATGACGCGGAAGCCAAGACGCTCTTCCCGAAGGGGTTTAAGACGGTGAAGCCGTACCTGCGCTATACGCCGCAGCCGAATAAGTAACGAGCGTCCATATGTGATGCAAGGGGCGGGAGGTGCTGAGCATCTCCCGCCCTTTTTGTCTGGGGACAATAAGTCTGGTGAAACGCTAGACCAATAACAGACCAGCGGTACGGGCGTTTCTCCAGCCGGGACTTTCTAAAAACGTGACGAAATCGTTCGCTGTACCTGGAAAGCTGGCTTGTATGTCTCGAACCCATGGATAAGGTGTTGCTTTATTTTTGCGCGGGGTCGCTTGCTTGATGACGGTGTGAAGCCACTGCCCCTGTGAGTGAGGGAGCTGGATGACCGCCTTGGCAAATTGTCCCTGCAGTGTCAGTTTCACCCGTCTGGTTTGTGCTACTGCGATTGGCTGAGCGCCGAGCCATACCAGCCGGCGTTCAAGTGGTAGCTGATCGGCCCCTAGTCGTTTGCGGAGAAGGCTCCGTACCCAGGTCTTGGGGACGTGCGGCTCAGGCACGTCATGGTCGAACCACTGACGAACATCCATCGTGAGCCCTCGCCCCTCCAGAAAGTTCAGCATGGAGCGACGTAAGCCTTCGCCCAGCCAGGCTGGGGTTTTCCCGACAGGGTCGCGGTGAATCAGATCGTTGTCAGCAAAACCTTCAAATGTCGGTCCAAGGATGCGCAGTCCGTTGGCTTTGGGATTGAGGCCGACCGGGCTGTGGGCCGTCGTGGTAAAGCGGTGCCAGAAGGCCGATTGCATCAGGTCTGCTTTGAAGAGTTGCCGCACGCGTTCGAGAGCATCCACTGCCTCTTGGATCGTTTCCGAGGGGAATCCGTACATGAGATACGCATGAATCATAATGCCGGCCTCTTTGAAGGCGGCCGCGACGAGTGCGGTCTGATCGACGGTAATCCCTTTTTTCATCTTGTCGAGCAGACGATCCGAGGCCGCTTCCAGTCCTGCGGTCACGGCGATACAGCCGGAGGCGGCTAAGAGTTTGCATAGATCCGGTGAAAAAGCCTCTTCGAACCGGATGTTTCCCCACCAGGTGATCGCGAGCTTCCGTTCCAGTAATCCCAGTGCCAGCGCCTTCAGCGCCGCAGGCGGGGCGGCTTCATCCACAAAGTGGAATCCGCGTTGCCCGGTTTCGGCGATCAGGTGCTCGATTTGTTGGATCAGCCGTTCAGTCGGCGTCATTTCATACCGGCTGATGTAGTCGAGCCCGACATCGCAAAACGTGCACTGCTTCCAATAACAGCCGTGCGCGACGGTCAGTTTGTTCCAATGACCTTCGGACCAGAGGCGATGCATGGGATTCGTGCTGTCGAGGATTGTCAGGTAGCGATCCAGCGGCAATCCTCGATAGGTCGGACATCCGACGTCATTCATGCTGTAATTAGATACGGACCGATCGTCGGCGAAGCGGACGCGATGCTCGTCTCTGTAAAACGTTCGGCAGAGCCCGGTTTTCGGGCGTTGGCCCGTGAGATGTTCGAGGAGCGAGAGAAGCGGTCGCTCCCCGTCGTCCAAGGTGATGAAGTCCACGTAGTCGAACACTCGAGGATCGCGGACACGACGCAACTCCGTATTCGCATAGCCGCCGCCGAGCACAATCGGGAGATTCGGCCTCCGCTGCTTCATCGCCTGGGCAATCCGAAATGCGCCATAGAGATTGCCGGGAAAGGGGACTGACAGACCCACGAGGGTCGGATCCACACGGTCGAGGTGTGGCCACAGGGCATCCAGCAGGAATTCATCCGTCAGGCTGAGCGGCTCGGCGAGAGCCGAGGCTAATCGGTCGAATGAGGATGCGGAGTGAGCCAGATGTTCGGCGTAGCGGCTGAGGGCGAAGGATGGGCTGACCGTGGCTTGGACCAGGTCGGCGAGGTCTTCGAGATACAGCGTGCCCCAGTGCTTCGCTCGATCTTCAATCGGAACAGATTTCTGAAATCTCGTCTTGCCGTCGAACCGCGGACCTTGCGGAAGAAATCCAGGATGAACGAGCAGACTGGCTGCCCCTGGAGTCTTGCCCTGCAGGAACGTCACCACTGTGTCGATCGTACTCAGGTAAGCGTCTTCGTCCGCGAGCATGGCGAGGGCCTGTGGGGGAAGATCGTCTGATTGTTGCCGCACAAGACGAAAGACCTCCCGAAGTCCATCGGGACTGAACAGCCGCAAGACCATCTCGATCCCAAGATCGGCCTGTTCAGAAGCGATTCCCTGAGACTGCAAGAATCCGGAGAGATAGGCGGTGGACGGGTACGGGGTATTGAGCTGGGTCAGCGGGGGAATCAGTAACAGGACTCGGGGCGCGGTCATGACCTCGACATAGCATACTGTCAGGCGGGAATGCTATGTCGCCGGGCCTGATGGCACGGATGGCTGGCGCTGGAACTTACCGCTTCGTGTCGATAATGCTCCCCAGCATATCGTCGGCGGTTTTCAGCGTGCGGAGATTGGCTTCGAATCCGCGCTGGGCGACGATCTGGCTGACGGCTTCTTCTCCGAGATCGACATTGGACAATTCGACCTGGGCCGCACCGTATCCGCGGTCTTTCAGCACGCTCGGTCCGGCGGAATCGTCCTTTTGGACGACCGGCAACACGCCGCCGGTTCCGACCTCGACGGACTCAACCCTTGATTTATGGAATCCGTCGGTATTCACATTCGCCACGTTATGGGCGGAGACATCGAGCTTCTTGGCGAAATTCGTCAGGCCCGATAAGGCTGTGTCGATTGCGGACATCATAAAGCACCTCCCAGTCCCGTTCCGAGATAACCGCCTCGGTGCCTGCGGAGGGAATACTGTTCCGGGAGAGAGCTGGCACGCCAGTGGCGCTGGAAGAGGACTGCGTTGTGGCGGCTAGGCTGACCCTGGAACATACGTCCCTCGTTAGGTCCCTTGGCTTTGCGTCCCACCCTCTCGAGTGGTTTGCCCTTGTCACGTGGCCGGCATTGATCGGGATTGATCAACCTGGCCTCTGTTTCA
Organism: Nitrospira sp.; assembly: GCA_030692565.1. Lineage (NCBI taxonomy): Bacteria > Pseudomonadati > Nitrospirota > Nitrospiria > Nitrospirales > Nitrospiraceae > Nitrospira > Nitrospira sp. The sequence continues at coordinate 12,241 of JAUYAO010000014.1, read as the reverse complement.
ACTGGTTTAAGTGTAGCAGATTCTGCGGGACCGCAGTGCAGCTGACCGGCGAGGAAGCAGCAACAACCGGCCTCAATGAGCAGCGGAAAGTTTATCGAGACGTTGCATGAAATGCTCGCAGGATGCAGCGATGCTTTCCGGTGATTCCCGTATCTGGCTTCCCAGAATGAAGACACAGTCACGGCCGTAGACCTCGCACATCTCTCTGATGCGGTCTTCTCCCATGCGACCCGCGGCGGTGGGGAAGATGGGCCGCAGTGGTCCCCAGGACTCTGTGCAGGCGGCCGCAATTTGCGTGCAGTCTCGGCGGCTGATCGGACAATTGAGGCCGTAGGTTGGATAGATGGTGATGTCTGCGCCGGCGAGTCGGGGAAGACGACCGTAGAGCACGCTTGGAGCGAGCCCCTGTGTCGGAGCCATGGCGTAGGTGCCGAGGAATGCCGGATGAGACATGATGGGCAGCGCGTCAGACGCGTGACGATTCAGATCGTGAAGCGCCTGCTATCCCACCAGCCCCGGTGAGAGGAGGATTCCATCCGCGCCTGCCTGCCTGGCGAATTGTGTTTGTGTCCATATGTCTTCGAGCGATCCGACGACGTGAGTAAAGTAGAGGCATCTGCGGCCAGTGGAGCGGCTGGCATCACGAATGGCGGCAAGGCAGCGCTGGACGCGTTCCTCGGAGGGGCAGAAGGCATGATCTCCAAGACCTTGGTCATCCTTGATGATGTCCACGCCGCCGAGTGCGAAGCTGTGGGCCAATTCCGCCAGCGCCTCAGGAGAGAGCCCTAGTGGCTTCAAGACGGCACAGACCAATGGACGATGGGCCACGTCAGTCATTGTACGGATGCCTGAGATACCGTGCCGAGGGCCGGGCCAGCTTTCCGGCAGCTGGGTGGGGAGATGAATGTCGGCGACTTGGACCTGGGGGCTGAGACTGGCCGTGCCGAACAGGGTGTGCAGCATCTGCGCGAACGAATGGCCAAACAGTTCAACGGGAAAACTGATCAGGGCCCGATGCCGCGTTTCCTCCACTCGTGAGAAATCCTCGACCCGGCCCAGGAGTCCTTCGGGAATTGGGCAGGTGCGCAGCAGGGACAGCGGGGCTTCTATGGTCTGATCGGCGCACAGGCGCTCGGCCATGTTCCGCCCCTGCGACTCAGTCCCCGTGAGATGGTACTCGACCGAAAAGCGGTCCCCCGACAGCCTATGTCCATGCATCGTCGTTCTCCCGATATTACGAAGCTCTGCTGGTGAGGCATGTGCGTCGGTCATCATACGTGTCTGTCGGGAACGCGTAAATCCCTGAATCCAACAAAACGCACAGCACTCTTCAAAGACGGATACAGACGGCCATGAACACTAAGGGAAGACCCTCAAGTTTGTGCCTGAATCAACCGAAACATGAGAGCTGAACGTTTGTGGTCCGCGTGAAGGATACTGTTCGATATGGCGCATCGCACAATTCCGCTCTCCGACCTGAAAGTCGGGATGTACCTGATCGGGGTGGACCGCTCTTGGCTTCACACGCCCTTTCTTCGGCATAAATTTGAAATCAGCGCGCAATCGGAAATCGACACCTTGTGGGCATCGGGCATTGCTCAGGTGACCATCGATACCGGTCGGGGCCTCGATGTGGCGGTTCCTGAGGTGACACCGTCCGATCCTGCCCCTGTTTGTGAGGCTCAGTCTTTGGCGCCCAGTCAGCCGGCCACAAATCCTGTTTCTCTAGAACGTACGGCGGTGATGCTGGCGGACAATCTTGCGCTGGCGAAGCAGCGGCGGACGGAGTGGATCAATCGGCTCAATCACATATTTGACGGCACGCGGGCGACAGGGCTGGTGTCATACGCAGAAGCCAATCAGCTTGTTGATGAGATGATCGGTTTCATCTTCGAACGCCAAGCCGCCTGTTACGCCGTCATGGGCCTGCGGGAGCAAGACCCGACGTTGCATGAGCATGGACTCACCGTGTGCACGCTGTCCGTCATTATCGGGCAGGCGTTATCCTATCCTCGCGAAGTGCTGCAACACGTGGGCGTGGCCGCGCTGCTCCATGATGTGGGTCTTGTCCGTCTGCCCAAGAACCTTCTGAAACGCACCAAGGCAATACCGCCGGCCCAGCAAGCTCTCTACGATAGCCATCCGGCGCAGGGCCTCGTGTTGTTGGAGAAAAGCGGGGTCCGCGATGCGGAGGTCCTGTCCATCGTCAAGCACCATCATGCCGCACCGACAGGTCCGGTCGGTACCGAAGGGGAGGCAGGACAAGACTGGGCCTATGCTGCGCTGGTGGGGATTGTCGACCAGTATGACGAATTGCTGACGGGCCAAACGGGCGGGCCACCGCTGTCGTCCAATCAAGCGATGATGCAGTTGTATCAACGCTACCGTGATCAGCCCTATTTGCTCGATCACGTGTCGTATCTGATCAGAGCGATCGGTGTGTTTCCTCTCTACAGTCTCGTGGCGTTGAAATCAGGGGAGGTCGGCGTCGTGGGATCCATTACCCCCGGCAAGGCGCACCTTCCAATCCTGTATCTCTGTCGGGATGCGAGAGGTGTGTCTTGTGCCCCACCCCAGGAATTGGATCTTGCCCAGGAACCTGAGGGCGGCCGAAGCATTCATGACATCCGGGACCCACGACGGGAAGGAATCGATGTGGAAGCGATTCTCAGGCAGGTGGCCGCATGAGCGCCCAGCCTCAACCGGAGCCGAACGCGCGCGGGGCGGGACAGATGTCCTGGTTGCCCACGCGAGAAGATACCTTTCTCTTGATGGAAGCGTCGGGCGACGCCGTCTTCGTCACCGACCGAAGCGGGCGGATCCTGTCCGTGAATCCGATGGCCCAGCAACTGGTCGGACGTACCCGCGATGTGATCGGCCAGTCGTTTCAGGACCTGATGGATTGCCGGTTGCCGGAGCCGAATGGATCGGGAGGTATTCCGTTCCAACAGATGATGAAAACCGGAGAAGTTACGATGGTGCCATCCCAGCAGTGGACGCGAGGGGATGGGACCCGGTTTGAGCTCTCGACGACGTTTTGGCCCCGAGTGCAGCTGGCCGAGCGAGTGGGAGCGGTCATCGTCACGCGGGATCTGACCTCTGCGATGGAAGTGCAGCGGGATGTGCAGCGCGTAGCGCGACTGGCCGAGGATTCACCGAATCCGATTGTCGAATTCGATGGCGCCGGCGGAATGCTCTATGCCAACACGGCGATGGTCGAGCTCCTGACCGTCTGCGGGGCGCTGGAGCGTGGGATCGAGGCAATGCTTCCTCCCGATCTTGAAGGCATTCTCAAGGATTGTCTGCGCACCCGCTCGGCGACCTGTCGAATTGAGCATGCGATCGCCGATCGAATCCTTGCCTGGTCGTTTTTCCCCCTGGGTGACCTTGATCAGATTCGAGCCTATGGGTTGGATGTGACGGCCGACGTGGCGCTGCGTCGAGCGAAGGAAGTGGCCGAAGAATCTGCCCGTGCCAAGGGGATCTTTCTCGCCACCATGAGTCACGAACTCCGGACGCCGATGAACGGCGTGTTGGGCTGCACACAGTTGTTACAGGACACGTCGTTGACCGATGCGCAACGGCAATTGCTTCAAACCATGCATCGGTCTGCCGAAGCGCTCTTGGTGTTGGTGAATGACATCTTGGATTTCTCAAAGATCGAAGCCGGCAAGATGTCTCTGGAAACAGCGGACGTGCATCTTCGTTCACTCATCGACGATGTGTTGACCCTCGTCTCTGAACTGGCGAAGAAGAAATCCCTGGAATTGACGGTGGAGGTTGCGCCGGAGGTCCCGGAAAGCCTGCGAGGGGATCCGGTGCGCCTGCGCCAGATTCTCTTCAATCTGGTCGGCAATGCGATCAAATTTACCGAGCGTGGCCGCGTGGCGGTTGCGGTGACGTTGCAGCAAGCGCCCTCCCATCTGCCGGAGAGCATCCTCCTGGCGTGGAGCATCACGGACACGGGCATTGGCATGACAGAGGAACAGCAGGCCAGACTGTTTCAGGCCTACTCGCAGGCGGAGGCATCGACCGCCAGGAAGTTCGGCGGGACGGGCCTCGGGCTGATGATCTGCCGCCAGCTTGTCGAGCTGATGGGGGGCGAGATCGCAGTCGAAAGCCAGGCCGGGAAGGGGACCACGTTCCGGTACACCACTCTGGTGTTACCGGCGATTCAGCGGGAACAGGTTCAACCCGTGGTCACAGCGGTGTCCAATCCGGAGTTACGAGCCGGGAGTACGAAGCGCATTCTGGTCGCCGACGATAACGAGATCAACCAGGTGGTGGCGTGCAAGTTTCTCCAGAAGCTGGGCTTCGAAGTAGAAATCGCCCGGAATGGTCGTGAAGCGCTGCAAGCCGCGTCGAGAACACCCTACGACGCGATCCTGATGGACTGCGAGATGCCGGAGATGGACGGCTATGACGCCACCCGTGCGATCCGGCAGCGGGAGACCGGCCAGGATCGACACATTCCTGTCATCGCCCTGACGGGTCATGCCTCCGCAGACGACGAACGAGTCTGCTTGGATGCCGGGATGGATGGCGTCCTCACGAAGCCGGTGACGCTTCCGGCGCTGCGCGGGATCCTCGACCGGATTCTTCGGCGCGAATAGGGATCGTCTCGCTCGCATCTTCCCCGACAGGCCCGCTTCCTCTGGCCACTGGACGCATCGCGTCGTCATCGGGTACGTTTGCCCATCGGAATGGGGGGATGACTGGTGGCGCACGACTATCTGCTGTATGGCGACTTCAATTGCCCCTTCTGCTATGCGCTGCATGAACGACTGCATGAGTTGCAGTTGCTCGATCGTTGTGCGTGGCGGGGCGTGCAACATGCGCCGCATCTGCCGCGCCCGATGAAGGCGTGGGGAGGGTCGTTAGGGGCGGAATTGCGCCATGAGGTGGCCGTCGTGCAGCGGTTGGCACCGGGACTGCCGATCGCGCTGCCGCCCGGCAAACCGAACACCGGGCCGGCAATTGCCCTGGCCGCATCGCGGTTCCAGCGCGATCGTGAGGCAGGAATGCAGATGGTGCGCGCCTTGTACCACGCATTCTGGGTGAAAGGACAAGACATCTCGAACCCCCTCGTTCTAGATGAATTCGGGGTTCCAGACGGGAGTGATCTCGACCAGATGATGGGGGAGTGGGAAGCGGTCTGGCACGAGACTGGCCAGGCCGGAGTTCCCCTGGTGGTTTCACCGGGAGGCGTTTTGCTGGTCGGGTGTGTGCCGACCGAGCAGATTCAGGCGTTCTTCAGTTTGCCGGACTGACATCACCCGATGTCGAGCGTCATGACGTAGTTCTGCAAGTCCCGCCGGTGCTCCTCTTCCGTTCCTTTCAGCGACTCGATCTCTTTCCGGAGTTTCTCCAGCTCCGTTTCCTGTCCATCCAGCTTTTTGACATAGCGATTGTACAGATCGGAGTTCTGCTGGAGCCGCTGCATGTTCTCGCGAATGCGGCCGTGCTCTGCGGTGATCTCGCCGATCCGCTGTTCGAGTCTGGTGCGTTGCGCACGGGTGTCATCGAGTTTGCTGCGGAGGTGCACGACCCGTTGCAGGGCCTCTTTCACTTTGGCGCTGACCTCTTTGGCCTGTTGGAAATAGACGATCTGGTCGAGGCCGCTTTCCAACAAGAGAATCGATTCCTGGATCGGGAGCGTCTCTTTCACGCGCAGGGTCGCGGTTTTGCCGGCGTCCACCGCGACGCTGAAACGATAGAGATCCCTGGTCCGTTCCGTCGCCTCTTTCGGCTCGACCAGTTTCCAATCGGCTCGATAGGGTTGCTCGATCAAGACCGTTCTGGCTTTGTGGTCGCGATTCCTGACGAGGTAGGTCCGATCCTCAACCAGCCGGCGAGAGACCAACATCGTGCCTTTCTTGAGCGAGACGGTCGCGAGCTCCTGGGTGCCGCCTTCGAGCTTGGGCTCGACTTCCGTTTTCAGGTCGAGCGCATAACTGATCAGCCGATCTTGTCCCGGCGCCAGATCGTGGATCTGCGCATCCCCGGCGTAGGTGCCGCCATCGAATACGGTGATGGGGCCTTGCATGAGATGGAGGGTGGAATTGTTTTTGAGGCGGTAGCCGTTGAGCGGATGTGTGGCATTCACGGACTGGTTATAGACGGCGAGTTTCTGGCCCTGGAGCGATTGGCCGATGATCGGCAGCAGCGCGCTCTGATGTTTCCCCAGCGTCACCGGTTGATCCAGGCGATATTCGAACAGCTCCCCCTTGTCTTCGGCCATCGCCATCGCGGCGACGCCCTGGTCGATGCGCCCCATCTCCATGTCCGCGGCCATGGCCGGTTCAGCCGGCGCGTTGGCGCGGCCGCCGGCAAAGCCTTCGGCCAGCTTCCCCAGTAACCGATCCTTCTTCGTCTCGCTTCTGGCCGGAGCGGCGGCAGCGGGGGAGGAGGATTTCGCCTCATCTATGGCGTCCCCGTAAGTGTGAGGTTTCAGGTTCGCATAGAGCTCCGGTTGCACGACCGGTCGGGGATTGTAGAGCGGCTGATAGAGATCCATCGTGAAGGAAATGGGCCGACCGGAAATGAGTGAGAGCTTCACATTCTGCCAGTCCTGATGCGTCTGATTCTCCACGATGGCCCAGCCTTGCAGGTACGGCGCTTTCTCCTCATCGAGCACCAGACGGTAGGTCGTTTTCCAGACCGGTGTTTCGGTCAGATAGGCGACGCGAGCCTGGCGGCTACCCGTGCCGTCGAACACAATGGAGACCGTCTTACGTTGGGCATCGTGGTTGGTCGCCAGGGTGGCCAGCGCCTGCTGCAGTTCGGCATTCAAGGCCGCATCCAATAATTTGACCCGCTGGATCTGCGCGAAGGGGAGCGAGCGAAAGCCCTCGTCCGTCAGAAGGTTGAGATATTCCTGCTCGATCGTTCGACGAGTCTGGCCGTCGCTCAGCGATTCCGTTTTCTTCTCCACGCCGAGGATAGTGCCCAGCAGGGCATTGGGCGCCGTCACCTCGACCCGTTCGCCGCGCACCTGTGTCAGAATCTGGCCCAGGGTCGGGTGTCCGTTGAGATTGATGCCGAAGCTGCCGAGGGTTTTCGTCACCGGGTCGCGCGACCCGTAGGTGACGGTGGAAACCTTCCCGCCGCCAAAATCCTGGGCCACGAGGCTCTTCAAGAGATCGTTGATCTGATTGGTCTGGAGCCGCAGCTCCCACTGCGTTCGGTCGGTCACCGTGCCGTCATGCTGGAAATAGCCGACCCCGCTGAAGTAGAGGACGATCTTGGATAAGGGCAGTGCAACCGCCGTGTCTGCGGCCGGGCTTGGCGCAGGAGCCAGCAGGGCGGAGAAACCGGCACAGGAGAGCACGACCGAAGAGAACACTGCACGCCAGCCACGTCGCATGGGAGCCTCCATCGTCAAAAGTGTCACCCTGGATCGATCCGATCCTGGGCGTAGGTGATATGACCTATCCCGGATATGTCGTCAAGGGGCCGATCCTTTCACCCGTTTTCCGCAGCCCGTAGCTCATGGTAGGGTGGGGGCCATGAACAAGTCAGAAGGCGAGACCATTCGGCAGATTCTGGCGGACTGCCGGACGATTGCCGTGGTCGGCGCGTCATCCAATCCCGCTCGCGCATCCAATCATGTGGCGGCCTATATGAAGGCGCAAGGCTACCGGGTCATTCCAGTGAATCCCAATGAACAGACCGTCGTCTGCGAGCCGGCCTTTCCGTCGCTCACGGCTGTGCCGGGTCCGATCAAGCTGGTCGATATCTTTCGGAAGTCCGAAGACGTCCTGCCGATTGTCGAAGAAGCGATCACGCGTGGCGCGAAAGCCATCTGGATGCAGGAGGGTGTCATCAACGAAGCCGCGGCGCAGCTCGCGCGGGAGGCCGGCCTCGCGGTCGTGATGGATCGCTGCTGGCTGAAGGACCATCTGGCGTGGCGAGCGCATGAATAATTCCTCAGCGATTCCTCCGCCAGAGCCCTCAGGAGAGGCCATCCACCGCCAGGCGTTGGTCGAGGCAGCAGAATTATTGGCGAAAGTGTTGGATACCACGGTTAAGATTCCCGGGACCTCGCTCTACCTCGGACTCGATCCCCTCATCGGGCTCATTCCGGGCATCGGCGATGTGTTGGCGAATCTAATCGGGACGGTCATCCTAGGGATGGCCGCGCGTCTGGAAGTGCCGCGTATCGTCATCGCCCGAATGAGCCTGAACCTGCTGATCAACGGCGCCATCGGGGCGATTCCCATCCTCGGCGATCTCTTCTCCGTCTGGTTTCGCAGCAATAGCCGGAATGCGGATCTGCTGCGTCAGGCGGCGACGCAAGCAGCCAGGGGCACCCACGCCGATTGGTCCTATGTCGTTGGAATCATCGCCGGGACAGTGGGGCTGCTCCTCGGTCTTGTCGCCTTCGTGCTGTGGGTGGCGGTCAGCCTCTGGAGCCGATTTGCCGGAATCCAGCAGAGCGAGAGCCGGGCCGGTCATAACCGATCTTGTCCTTGGTTCCTCCTGGCTTCCATGGTACATCTGGAGCGGTTTACTCAAGGAGGTGCCATGAACGGTTCGGGTTGTGTGCAGCCGAGTGCGACGGAAGAATCCACCACGCAGGGGACGGTCTTGGTCGTCGATGACGACGCAGCCGTGTGCCATGTGACCGGCCAGATGTTAGAGATGCACGGGTATCGGGTGCTCTATGCTGAAAACGGCGAACAGGCGATGGCGTTGCTCGATGAAAATAGCGATGAGATATCCATTCTAGTGGCGGATATCGTGATGCCGAAGATGTCCGGACCGCAATTGGCCCATCTGTTACGCATCCAGCGGCCGGAGTTGCCGGTCCTGTTTGTGTCGGGTCTGGTATCGTACTCGAATTTTGAGGGTGTCATGGGTGGATGGATGCTGAAGAAGCCCTATTCTCCCTCGATGCTGGCGTCGAAAGTCCGCGATGTGTTGGCGACATTTGGATCGAAGTCCGAGATGGCCTCCTAGCCCAGCCGGTCCTTGAAGGTGAGTTCGGCGATGGCCGATTTATCCAGCTCGCCTTTCCCGCTCGCCACCAGCCGTTGATATTGCGCCAGCGTTGCGTCCGCTACGGGAAGTGAGAGCCCGGCCGCGCGTCCCAGCGCGACGGCGATGCCGGAATCTTTCGCGGCGTGGGCCGCAGAAAAGTAGCAGTCATGGGCCCGCTGCTGCATATCTTCTCCGTCGGTCTCCAGGACGCGCGAGTTCGCGCCGGTCTGGCTGAAGACCTCGCGGAGCATCGTCAGATCCAGCCCGAGCGCCTGGCCTAACCCCAATCCTTCCGCCAGCGCCGCCGTGTTGCAGTTCATCACCATATTCACCAGCGCCTTCACCTCCGCCGCCGTCCCGCTCGCTCCGACATAGCGGACGGTCTTCCCCAGCGTCTGCAGCATGGGCTTCGCCCGTTCGAACGTCATTTTCCGGCCCGCGCACATCAGATAGAGCGTGCCCTGCCGCGCTTGCGGAATACTGCTCGCCATACAGGCTTCGAGCGAGGCGCCGCCGAGTGCGGTCACCCGCTGTTCCACGTCGCGATGGATCGACGGAGAGACGGTGGCGCAATTGATGAAGAGCCGGTCCTTCGCGTGGGCGAGAAGGCCGGTGGCATCGCCCACGGCAAAGATCTGATCCATCGCCGCATCGTCGGTGACGACCGTGATGACGGTCTGCGAGGATTCGGCGACGGCCGCCGGGTTGGCGGCGACCTGACAGCCGAGTTCCTTGGCCAGTTCCGTGGCGACGGCAGTATTCCGGTCGTAGACGGCGGAGATGGGAAAGCCGAAGTCTTTCAGGCGGCGCGCCATGTTCGCGCCCATGCGACCGACGCCGACAAATCCGATCGTCTCATGCGTGTTGGACATCGCAGTAGCTCCCTACAGGGGCACGGGGATCTCGCGTGCCCGGTATGACTAGAGTGGTTGTGGGGTTTCCGGTGGTGGCGCGAGGCGGGTCCAGCGCAGGCTGGTTTTTCCGTCGCTGGTGGTGAAGCCGCCTTCCTGCGTGGCGACGATGCCCAAACTCCGCTGCCGCTTTTGCGTGGGCTGCAACTGCACGAGACCGCCCTTCGTCACCACCGTGCCGCGGGTTTGATCCATGATGAACAGATCCGTGGCCGCGGAGGGTTTAATGGTCCAGACAAAGGTGGCCGGCCCTCCGGCATAGGTGCCGGTGCTTTCCCAGACTCCGACCAGAGCGCGATCCACGCTCTTGAGTTGAAACACCGGCACGCTCGTGGTGTTCTTCCGCAGGCTCCACAATTCAGCCGGGATTTTGCTGGGGGGCTGATCGCCGTCCAGCCTGGTCCAGGTGCTGTGGAGACTGCCGGTGGTCACAAACGAATCAGGCTGCCCCGTGACGTAGGTGCCCTTCCACGATTGGCCCTTGAACGTGTTCGCCCGGTCCAGCGACCACCGGCCGGACTCGGCATCCAGCACCCCATCGAACTGCGTCAGGGACGAGAGCGCCCAGGAGTGATTCTGCTCGATCACCAGCAAGTAATTATGTTTCGTCGTGCCCTGGAGGGCATGTGCCTGCCAGGTGCCCACCAGCGTGCCGGTGTCGATCGTCGAGGCTTTAGTGGGGCCGGTCGAGTCCGTTTCACCCACATGTCGTGTCTGCGTGACCGTCACCGGCGAAGTGCGCAAGAGCGACGAGGATCCGGTCTGGCGATCGGCCATGGCCGCATCCGTGGAGGACGCGGGAGAGGCCGGTGGAATCCGGGACGCCACGACGGCAGCCCCATACCGTTCCGCCGCGCTTCTGCCGATGGTCATCACGGAGTCTGAAAGGTTCGTCGCATGAATGGAGGAGACCATGACGGTGATGAGATTGTCGCTGCTCAAAAAGGTCAGTCGCGACAGCGAGGGCGGGGAGTCGATTCGAATGGCGCCGTCTCCCAGGCCCGCCACGAGCACGCTGTCGCGTCTGAGCCGGTCCTTGTTGAATCCGGCGCGCCGGTCCTTGCCCGGGGTTTCGTCTACTTGCACCGTCACGGCATTGGCGCTGTCGCGGGTTGATTTGAAGATGCAGGTGGTCGCATCGGTGCGCTGGCCTTCCTGGGCCGGTTCGCCCAGCGCGCGTTCGGCCTCTGCCGACGTAATTAGGGCACAGGGGTCGGTGTTCGAGGCGAACGGCGACATGCCGTTCCCGCAGGAGATGAGGGTCAGACTAGAGAGGCACAGACTGCCGAACGAGAACCAGCGAGACATACAGATACAGGCTCCAGAGAGATGTGAAAGGGATTGTACATGGATCGCGGGGCATGTGCTACCCGCTCCATTGGGGGGAGCGGGTAGTGCCTGAGAGGAACAACCTAGGGAGGTTCACGTCAATGACGAACAAGGAGCAGACGATTAGCCTGCAATGAATTTCAGCGAGACGCCGTTGATGCAGTAGCGGAGTCCGGTCGGCTTCGGACCGTCATCGAAGACATGGCCCTGATGGCCGCCGCAGCGGGCGCAGTGGACTTCGACGCGGGTCATGAAGAATTTCGAATCGGTGCGCGTCTCGATCACCTTCGGATCGATCGGCTGCCAGAAGCTGGGCCAGCCGGTGCCGCTGTCGAATTTATGTTCCGACGAATAGGCGGGGAGATCGCAGCCCGCGCAGTAATAGATGCCGGAAGCGTGATTCTCATGCAACGGGCTCGTAAACGCCCGTTCCGTGTCTTCATGGCGCAAGACTTGATAGGCCGCCGGCGACAAGAGCTTCTTCCATTCATCGTCGGCCTTCGTCACTTTGACAATGGCGGGGATTTCAACTTTGGGAGGCATAGAGCTTCTCCTTTATCGATCGCATCAGAGAGGGAGTGTGATGGTCAGTCGAACGACGGAGGTAATCCTTACATAAGGCCATACGGAAGGGCAAGGAGAGGGGATGTGGGGCTGGGGCTCAACTGCTCTCGCACCTCCCGGAGCGACCCATTCGGGCTCCGCTAAGCGGAAGTCTTCGGAAATTCCCTCGCAGACTCGGTCAGTTTCCGCTTTCCCTCTTAGCAGAACCTCGAAGGGTCCGCGCTCCTCCGGCAATGTTCGCATTAAGCCCCAGCCCCTTGGGGGAGAAGGGTTAAGAGATGCGCCTTCGTGCAAGTCGCAGACGAGGTGTCGTTTGAGCTAGGCTCGAAAAAGTGGACGCCTTCAACCTATGATCTGAGGTCTGGAGGTGTGGGATGGAACGGTTACCGCGACCGAAGTATACGAAGGAGTTCCGGGAGCAAGCCGTGCGGCTGGCGCGAGAGCAGGAGTTGACC
>JAUYAO010000013.1 GCA_030692565.1 Nitrospira sp. | reverse complement strand
CGTCCGGTCAAGCCGACCTCGGCTCATCCGTGGCGCAAACGCCTGCTGCCGGAAGGGACAACACGCGCGGCGGCGGGCATCGCCTAAACCGGACATTTCTACTATGGGAGAAAGAGGACATTTCTACTGTGGCTTGACATCGCGATAGACCAATCTGGTGCGACCACGTAGAATATTTTAGGCACCTCGCCCTTTTCATATCACTTGCGCGCCGAGGCCGGAGAATAGAGGTTGCGATGGCGAACTCGAAACAGATTGCGGGACTGGTGGGCCCCAGCCTGATCGCCGTCTCCATCACTGAATCGTTGAACCTCGACATCTTTGCGAATACATCTGCGCACCTCGTCTATCTCAATGGCGTGTTACTCTTTGTGGCCGGCCTCTCAATTGTCCGTGCCCACAACCAGTGGACTCCCGGATGGCCTGTATTGGTCACTCTGATGGGCTGGCTGTTTCTGTTCGGCGGGCTGGTCCGCATGGCGGCTCCCGTCTCATCTCAACAGGCGGCTTACTCCCCCACTATCGTGCTGGCACTGACATCCGTACTGCTTGTGGTTGGGATTACTCTGACCCTCAAAGCCTACTGCCGAGAAGAGGACTCGTAAGTAGCGCAAACGGCCCGAAACTTTTTCCCGGCGCGCGGGAGTCTCAGATAGCAGGGAACCAGCCGGCCGGTAGACTCACGAGTTACGCGGCACCGGGTTGGGCATACGGCAACCAAGGAGGGGACCAATGAAACACACGCGCATCATCGTCACCCACTACGGCGGGCCCGATGCACTCAGGGTGGTTGAAGAAGAGTGCCCTGAGCCGAAGGACGGTGAAGTGCGGGTAAGAGTGCTGGCCGCGGGTGTCTCCTTGCCCGACCTGATGATGCGTGAGGGGGTTCATCCCGAGACGCCCAGGCTGCCCTTCACGCCGGGGTGGGATCTGCTAGGCGTGGTAGATCGGCTCGGCGACGGTGTTTCAGGACTCGAACCAGGCCGGGTGGTTGCCGCGCTGCCGATCAGCGGCGCGTATGCGGAGTTCGTCTGCCCGCCGCAACGTGACCTGGTTCCGGTGCCGTCCGGGTTGGACGCCGCCGAAGCTGTCAGCCTCGTGCTGAACTATGTCACGGCCTATCAGATGCTGCATCGTTCCGCCGGGGTCAGACCGGGCCAGCGCGTGTTGATCCACGGTGCGGCAGGCGGGGTCGGCTCGGCACTCTTGCAGCTTGGGCGCCTCGCCGGGCTGGAGATGTACGGGACCTGTTCATCGCAAGGGGCGTCGGCCGTTTCCGCACTGGGCGCTATCCCGATTGATTACCAGCATCAGGATTTCGTGAAAGACATTCACCGCCTCACGGGTGAGGGAGTAGACGTGGTCTTTGACAGCATTGGTGGCACCCATATCTGGCGTTCCCGCAAGGCTCTCCGTACGGGCGGGAGGGTCGTGGCCTATGGCCTTACCGGCTCGCTACGCGGGGGACGATTGGCTTCAGGTCGTTCAGGCGGACGTCACCGCTTTCGCGCGATCGCCATCTTCGGATTGTATATTGCCGGCGGCTGGCTTCTCCCGGGCCGGAAACGGGTGGTCCCCTATAGCATTCAATGGCTCAAACGGCTGAGACCGGCATTGTTTCGACAGGATTTAATCGCTCTGTTTGAACTCCTTGAACAACGAACGATCAAGCCGCTGATCGCACAGCGATTTCCTCTTTCCGAGGCAAAACAGGCGCACGAGTTGCTCGGAACGGGCGGCATCACCGGCAAGATCGTGCTCGTGTGCAATGAGGCCTCGCTTACCGCTTCTCCCATCGCCTCCTGAACGATGAATCTGCCTCCGCCTTTGCAGTACACTTGCCAATACTCGATTCATGCAACTGCACAAGCGAAATGACCAACGAGGGACAATGCCATGATGAAGGAGTGTATGCATGGACTCGTGCTGTCACTGCTCCTGGTGAGTGCGGGATGTAATGTCGGCCAGCCTCGGCTCGACCACCCGACATTGGAGCACTCACGGCTGATCGACCTGACACATGCGTTCGGCACAGACACGATTGTGTGGCCGACGGAACAGGACTTCCAGCTCGTCGTCCAGCAGGAGGGAGAGACGCCCGGCGGCTACTACTACGCGTCGAACCGCCTGGAGATGGCCGAACATGGCGGGACGCACATTGATGCGCCCATTCATTTCGCCAAAGGCGGACAGACGCTGGATCAGATTCCGCTTGATAATCTGGTGGGAGCCGGTGTCCAAATCGATGTATCGGAACAATGCGCCAGGGATCGGAATTACCGCATTACAATCCAGGATTTCGAGCGATGGGAAGCGACGCACGGACGCATTCCAGCCCGAACGATCGTGTTGCTCGATACCGGGTTTGCCCGGTTGTGGCCGTCACGGCAGGACTATCTGGGGACAGCACTCAGAGGACCTGAGGGTGTGCGTGCACTCCATTTCCCTGGTGTGCATCCTGATGCGGCTACATATGGCTGGTGCGCGAGCGACGTATCAAGGCCGTCGGAATCGACACCGCGTCGATCGATTACGGTCAATCCACCGATTTTGAGGCGCATGTCGCGCTTCTCTCCCGGAACGTGCCGATGTTTGAAAATCTCGCCGACCTCCGCGCTCTTCCGAATATGGGATTTGAGGTGATTGCCCTGCCGATGAAGATTACTGGTGGTACCGGCGGTCCGCTCCGCATTATCGCCGTGCTACCCCCAACACCCTAAGCCGCCGCGCGCACCCTGCCGGGGTCCGTTCGATTTCCCGCGGCTGCACCGTCCTTCTTTTTTAAATATCGCTTGTCGCGCCCCCTCACCCATCCCCCTCCTCTTTTTACATTTTGTTATGCAAGTGGTTATTCATCGGGTACCTTACGACTATCTCATTCAGACGCTCTCACAAGGGAGGAATGGTATGCTACCGACGCTCGTGTGCCTCCGCCGGACCATCGGTCTCGTTGCTGCCTTTGCCGTCCTGGCCGGGTGCTCGGTCACCATGAGCGCAAAGGATATCCCGTCGGTGCAGGCCACCAGCCCGCGATCCCAGTCCTTCATCTTGCACCCGTTCACTGATCAGCAGAACCTGGCCTCGCCGGTGATTCTTCAAGTCGCCTTCAACAAATTGACGCTCGAGGAGTCTCCGGCAGCGATGATAACTTCCGCCGTGCATCGAGAGTTGGAGCGCACCGGCCATCGCCCGATCCAAGACGGCCAGCAATCAAAAGGAGACTTTTTGATTGAAGGCGCCGTGACTCAGCATTCACTCCGCCGCGACATCGGCAACTCGCTGACCACCATCACCGGCAACATCGAGATCACCATCACGGTCCGTCCTGCAGCCGGGGGCAAGAAGGCATTCACGAAACGCTATCGGGGATACCACTTCGCTAATGGGCCGGATCTCCCGCCTAAGGTCTGGAAAGACGTCTTGGGTCAGGCCATCGCCGAGTCGGTCAAAAGCCTGTCGATGGATCGCGACCTAGCCGCCTTCATTCACTTGCTGTGAGGGAAGAGCCGGGAAACACAGTCACAAGCGCCGGGACTGTTCACAACGGAGCCGGAGATCCATCACGACACCTTATTGAAGCAGGCCCGTCATCGAATCCGGGTTATCCTCTCCGCCAAACCCTCACCCCCGACGCACAAACCTGATCCGAATGCGGAAGACGATAAACTCCGACGGGTTGACCGGCGCCATGCCTACCTCACAGGTCAGAACTCCATTATCGATGTCGGCCTGCGCGATCAACGCCTCCTCGCAACGGATGAAAAAGGCTTCCGTTGCACTCCTTCCTTGCAACGCATCCTTCGCCCATAGCATGACCAAATGCCCCCTCAGGGTCTCCTTCAGTTGCACCCTGATCTCAGGCGTATTCGTCTCGTAGATCAGCCAAACCAGCTCACGTTGGCAGATTTGATTCAGTGACGCCCGAGCCAGCTCCCGCGTCAGGGCAGGCATATCTAGAACACCGGCAGCACTCTCATCCACATAAATACCTGGGACCAACAGCTCATTGGATAGCGGTAGTGGGGCATTCGTCATGACAGGCACTCCTTGTGTGAGGTTCGATACGAGGGAAACCTCAGCAAGCTACATGCCGAATGCCGGCAGGGCATTATGCCCTGAATATTCAGCCCCGGGTCGTTAAACGGAAGAGAGCAAGGAACGCTGACGTATCGAGATCGATACGCTGCCACGAAAACGATACAGATTGGGGATTCGAAGGACAGCGTTGGCGTCACGCACGGTTCAGGCGGTACATGAGGGACGACCTGCG
Organism: Nitrospira sp.; assembly: GCA_030692565.1. Taxonomy (NCBI): domain Bacteria; kingdom Pseudomonadati; phylum Nitrospirota; class Nitrospiria; order Nitrospirales; family Nitrospiraceae; genus Nitrospira; species Nitrospira sp. Next base: position 34,451 of record JAUYAO010000013.1, on the reverse strand, counting down.
AATGTTGCGAAAGCCCCGGCGCCCGGGAGAATCAATGCGATGGTATTTCACTCGGCGTGAGTGTCGCTGGAGGGCGTGAAGGCTTTCTCCGCAACTCCACATCCTGATCAATCATCTTCAGGATATTCAGCTGGGACTCTAATTCGTCAATCCGCTTCTCTCGCTCGCGCAGCTGTTTTTGGAGAGACTGCACGACGCTGGACTCCTCGGCAACCTGACTGCTTCTGTGCACCACCGGGATGGCGGTCGAAGCGGCAGGCGCGGTGCCACAGGCACTCAGTCCACTAGCCAGCAAGAGACTGCTTCCCAGGTTGAGCAAGACCTTTCTGCGCAAGCCATTCATATTCTAGATGTGCCATCCGGGGCCACATCACGCAAGGACAATCATGATTCCGGCCGCTCTCAGAAGGACAGTCTTGGGCTGTGGCCCCACACCTTGAGGCGTTCACAGAAACGGGATAGAGTATCCTCCTGTCCTTATCCTAAGAAGTCAGGTGTGCGGGCCCTCTGCCTCCATCTCACTAGAGGAGCGTCTATATGAACCAGTTATTCACGTCTTCCATGGCAATTGTGGCCGGTGCGCTTCTGGCTGTTCCTCCACTGGCGCTCGCGCAGAGTTTTCCGCCGGTGGTGATGGAGAAAGTTCACGCGGCGAAGAAACAGGTCAAGACGATCGACATGGAGGCGTACCGCAAAATCGTTGAGAATCCGGGTACGGCGCTGATCGTGGACGTGCGTGAACCGAATGAATTTGCCGCCGGACATGTGCCGGGCGCAATCAACATTCCCCGCGGGGTCCTCGAATTTCAAATCTGGAAGCAGGTGGGATTTCCGGCCAATCTCGATCTTGGCCGAAATGTGATTCTTCAATGCCAAAGCGGCAACCGCGCCTCACTTGCCGCCCAGTCGCTCGAAGAACTCGGGTTCACTCACACGACCGCCGTGGTCATGCCCCTCGAAGACTGGCAACAGGCCGGCTATCCGTTTGTGAAGTAGGCCTTCGCCGATGCGTTGGAGAGAACCTTCAGCAGGGAACGAGAGGGAACAAAAGTCTATTCGACATCGGTTCACGACTCGGTGGAGTCATTCCTGAAGCAGCGGCCGCTGAACCGCGGTGTGCTGCACCTCTTTCATCGGCAATCGGCCTTCCGTCTCTATACACGTCGCCCAGGGATGCAGCGCGGCGCCGACACCGGCTCCGGCCATGGCCACCGGAATCGACACAATAAACAGCGGAACCCCGATGCCGTACCCGACCCATTGCAGCGCCATACTCCCACGATCCTGACCTGCTTCAACGACGCGTTCGGCCGGGTACAAAGGGAACGTGCCATATTCACTCCCGAGGCTGGCACTCTCAGCCAGAGACCGGCAGCGGGCGTCGCTCAGCGAAGGCGACAGAAGCATCGCGACCATCAGCAGTATCCCATACACCTTCATGCGTTCCCCCTCCACACAATCCATAACCCGCACCAGATCGTGATGCCCTCACCTGTCACATAGTTTCAGCAACCGGCCATGACCGCCTCTTTGCAAACAGCAAACCTCATTTCACAAAGGATTGGAGAGATCGAAGAAATGCAGCCGGATGCAGGCCAATCGCTTATTTCTCATTCATCGCGGAGCCGACGTCCACGCGACTTCTCATTCCATGAGTGTTTTCGCTCAACCCGCACAGTGCGGATATGACCATCTTCACAGGTGGAAAGCGAACGGCCGATCAGGGTTGTCTTGCAGGAGCAGTCAGCTGCCGAACGGGCGCCGTGCAGAAAGACGAGACTCTCCGCACGGCTCACGGCGGTTACTTCATTTTTCGGGGGTCTTGATACACCATGAGATGCGCATACGGGGTGCCCTCAAACATGATGTAGACTCCTGACGGGTTCGGCGCGACCGGCAGCTTCGTGCCTGAGGCATCAAACGGCCACATGAGCATCCAGTGTGGAGGTTCGGAGACATTTTTCGCTCCATCTGCCGACATCACCACTTGGCCGCTCTTTTCAAAGTGCGAACCGCCGCGGGCCATATAGGCGATCCCCGGAACTGTGTTCGTCGGCTTCTGGGCGTTATTCATCAAATCAGTCATCCATTGCTGCGCAGCCGCATCCATGCAGATCGGATCCGGGGCCGGCAGATTCATCACCGTGGGGATGCACGTGAAACCGTTGGCGCTCTTTCGCGCTTCGGTCAGCTTTCCATCCGCACCGAACACCATCACGCCGGCGTCTTTCGAAATGTGCGGCGCCGCCGCACTCAACGCGAGGGCGGTCTGTTCCTGCACAGACATGGCTTTGACTTCCTTCACGGACGCCCCCTGCTTCGGCGCCTTATCCGCCGCGAGGACGATGGCCGGTATGGCGAGACAACAGGCAACCATACCGGCAAACAACATTGGTTTACTCATCGCACCCTCCTTGGTTAAAGATATGATGACGTACGGAGGAGATCATGCCGGCAGACCAGAAACAGGAAGCCTATCGATACAAGCCGCTCCAGCGAAGCGCGGCGCCGAGCGGGACTTGAGCCCTACTGCTCATAATTCTCGACGATCTCCGGCGGGCGTATTTCCGCCTCGTTCGGATCAAGCCCGACGTCGCGAAGCGCTCGTCGCTGGCGCAAGAGATCCCAGCACTGATCCAGTTCGACCCGGACTTGCGCCAGCCGCTTCCGATCAGCTTTGGGATGCGCTCTAAGCTCGTGCAATCGATGCTCTTCTTCGACCAGGCGCTGAATGTGAGTGAGGACCGGCTGATCTTCGATGTGATTCTCCACGAGAACCTCCTCCAGCCCGGATGTAGTCGGCATGAATAAAGTTTGATCGTACGCCCCCACCAACTTTCGGTCAACTGACGCGCCGACCCATTTGATGACCGGAGAAATCAGGCCGGTCGTGCCGCTCACCTTGTCGGAAAGAGTGCGGTCGGGTCTTGCACTCACTCATTCCCCGGCACGTGGCAACCGGCTCCATCCCTCCCTCCCTTCAAGGAGAGAGCGACCGTCGCACGATGCGCGACAAATACATGGTCGGGACCGACAGGCCTCAGTATAATGTCCAGATTTTGCTCCTGATGTGGAATCGCGAACGGACACAGGGACCGCTGAAGGCTCTGAACGGTAATGGTTGAGGCACAGATGGAGCGCTCTCTGCGTCAGATTCCCGCCGGGATCTGGATATTGGGTTTTGTCAGCTTGCTGATGGACGTTTCGTCGGAAATGATCCACAGCCTGCTCCCCCTGTTTATGGTGACGACCCTGGGAGCCAGCACCTTTGCGGTCGGCATCGTCGAAGGGCTTGCGGAATCTCTGGCGCTGATCGTCAAAGTCTTTTCAGGAATACTGAGCGACTATTGGGGCAAGCGAAAGGGACTGGCTGTATTTGGCTACGCTTTGGGGGCCTTCACCAAGCCGCTCTTTGCAATCTCCTCCAGCATCGGCCTCGTCCTGACCGCTCGCCTGCTGGACCGGGTCGGCAAAGGCGTGCGTGGCGCGCCACGGGATGCGCTGGTTGCGGACATCGCCCCGCCGCACCTTCGTGGCGCCGCCTTCGGTTTGCGGCAGTCACTCGATACGGTCGGCGCGGTGCTCGGACCACTGCTCGCGGTCGGATTGATGCTCCTATGGGCCGACGACTTCAGGGCCGTCTTCTGGGTGGCCGTTGTGCCGGGATTGATGGCCGTCGGGCTGTTACTCTTCTGTATCCAAGAGCCTGAGCGTCGGCCTATATCCAAGGCCAAAAACCCGATTCAATGGGAAACGCTCACGCGCTTAGGATCACGCTATTGGTGGGTTGTGAGTTTCGGGGCCGTCTTTACACTGGCTCGATTCAGCGAAGCCTTTTTGGTGCTTCGTGCTCAGCACGGAGGAGTGCCTGTCGCCTTCGTTCCCCTGGTGATGGTGGCGATGAACGTGATCTACGCCTCCTCGGCCTATCCGTTCGGCAAACTCTCCGATCAGATGCGTCGCACCACGTTGCTCTCGCTCGGCCTGCTGGTCTTGATTGCGGCTGATCTCGTCTTAGCGAGTGCCGATGACTGGGCGGTGATCGTAACAGGTGTCGGGCTGTGGGGCCTGCACATGGGCATGACGCAGGGATTGCTCGCCACAATGGTCGCGGATGCTGTGCCGGCCGATCTCCGGGGGACTGCCTATGGCGTCTTTAACCTGGCCGGCGGCGTGGCAATGCTGCTCGCGAGCGTCCTCGCCGGATTCCTATGGGATCAACTCGGTCCCGCCTTCACCTTCTATGCGGGAGCCGTATTGTGCATGGGCTCGCTCACAGGACTCGTCCTGTACCAGTTGAAATATGAGACATGAGAGTTCGGCCTGTCATCCGACAGCTCGCAGCGCATGATGGAACGCTGTTTCAACTCGTTTGAGCGCTCGACAACCGCCGCTCTTCTCATAAACTTTACACGTACTGGTGTACTGAGACGTGCTTCATCTGATCAATAGGGCTTCCTTCCTCAGAAGGCTACGAGACAGGCGTGGCACATAGTTGGTCGGCTCCAGGCTATGCTCTTCTCACACCTTGTCGAATGTCGTCGGCGGAGTTATGGTTCCGTCTCGGGCTTAGGCGTCGGTTCGACGAAGGGGAGGAAGCAGGAGGCAGCGGCGAGCAACGCTACCATGAAAGGAGATCTGCCATGCTTGAAACCATTGCGATTGTTCTGGTTGTCCTCTGGGCGTTGGGGCTGGTCAGCTCTTACACCATGGGCGGATTCATTCATGCCCTCTTGGTGATCGCAATCGTGGTCATTCTGATTCGGATTATTCAAGGTCGACGCGTGTAAAGGTCCTCAAAGACCATATGGGGGTGGCCCAGGCCGCGCGGTCTGCGGCAAGCTGACCGTCAGACACTGTCATACATGACGCGTCATCCGGTTACTTGGCAGATTCTCCACCTACCAGCTCTTCTCCTCAGGCCTTTCCGACACAGTGGAACCGAGCACGGCAGTTTCACATCTATACGCCTCCAGTAGCGTGACAGCCACCGCAATCACCGGGTACCGCCGCCAGTCTTCCCCGACAGACTGTTCGTTTTGCTGCAGATACGTAACCAGGGAAGAAACCATCCCTGCGAAACCCTGCGCGACGAGCAGCGTCGGATAGCACAGTCCATCAGCGCGATCTATGCAAACCGATTAGTCCGAGATACCGCCTGACGCTCTGATCGATATGGCATGCGCACGGCATCCGAGCCGAGCCGAGCCGAGCCGAAGCGAGGCATGAAGAACCCCGCCATGTATGCCGCGCTCGTGGTATAGCTAGACTGACGAGTATCTTTCACTCCCGCGATCCGTTGCACGCTCACGTTACCCTGAGGAACCTATGACCAGTCATCGCTCAGATCTCAAAAGCATCGCCCATCGTGCCATGATCGAGCGCGGCCTCTTCCCGGACTTTTCATCTGCCGCGATGGCCGAATTAAGCCGTATCCAAACACCCGCCACCGACCAGTCCTCTTCCCTGCGCGACCTGAGGGCACTGCTGTGGGCGTCGATCGACAATGACGACTCCCGGGACCTGGACCAGCTCACAGTCGCCAAGCTGCAACCGGACCGGTCGGTGAACATCCTGGTCGCGATTGCCGATGTTGACGCGCTTGTCACGAAAGATTCCGCCCTCGATGCACACGCCAGGCACAATACGACATCGGTCTATACGTCCGGCGATCTCTTCCCCCTGCTACCGGAAAAGCTCTCGACGGATCTGACGTCACTGGGCGAAGGGCAGGACCGCCTCGCACTCGTCGTGGAGTTCACGGTTGCGGAGGATGGGGCGGTGCCCAGCTCTACGCTCTACCGGGCTCGGGTGCATAACCATGCCAAGCTGGCGTATAACGCGGTGGCAGCATGGTTGGCAGGAACCGGACCGACGCCCGAACGGGTTACGACCGTGCCTGGACTTGAAGCCCAGCTTCGCCTGCAAGATCAGGTCGCACAGCGCCTCAAAGCCCGACGACACCAGCAGGGTGCACTCAGCCTCGAAACGATTGAGCCGCGCGCTGTCTTTGAAGGCGAGGTACTGACTGCGCTCAGAGTCGAACAGAAAAACCGCGCGAAGGAATTGATCGAAGATTTCATGATTGCGGCCAACCAGACCACCGCCTCCTACCTGAAGAGCAAGGGCGTGCCGTCATTCCGTCGCATACTCCGCTCGCCTGAGCGCTGGCAGCGGATCATCGAGATCGCGACACGCTGGGGCGAGTCCCTGCCAGGGGAACCGAACTCACAGGCACTCGAAGCGTTCCTCGTGAAACGGCGACAGGCTGATCCCCTCAGATTTCCGGATCTGTCCCTGGCCATTGTGAAGCTGATCGGGCGGGGCGAATATGTCCTCGACCGCTCGACGGACGGCGCACCAGAGCATTTCGGTCTTGCCGTAAAAGGGTATACCCATTCGACGGCGCCTAACCGACGCTTTCCCGATCTCATCACTCAGCGGCTGGTGAAAGCGGCCCTGGCCGGCTCGCCTGCCCCCTATCGTCTCGATGAATTGGAGTATCTGGCACGCCACTGCACGGAGAAGGAAGACGATGCCGAACGGGTCGAGCGGCAACTTCGCAAATCCGCCGCAGCCCTCTTGCTGGAGCCACTGATCGGGCAACGGTTCGATGCCATTGTGACGGGCGCCTCGGACAAGGGCACCTGGGTGCGGCTCCTGGATCCGCCGGTGGAAGGAAAACTGACGACGGGCACGAACGGACTTGATGTGGGAGACACCCTGCACGTCCAACTCGTGAGCACGAACGTCGAGCGCGGGTATATCGATTTTTCCAGAGTCGGAATGTGAGCGCGCGCTCAAACCGTTCTGCGGGCTCCTGGCAGAAATGCCTGATGCCAAGAGTGGAACGGACACGAACGGAAGGTTCGAGAAATCACTGCTTTAGCACGCATTTTTCGTACAAGTCTTTCATCCTGGCTGCGGGATCGTATCGTGCTTTGAGCCTCCGATACGCTGGTTCATTGAACAACTGCCAGAACTCTTCGCGTGAATAGTAGGCATTCGAGTACAGCGATTTTTTGCCGTGCAACTCCCGAACCTTGGCTTCAACTTTCTTGTCATAGTACCCGTCCTCATAATCGGTGCTGACCGCATCCCAGAATCCGAAGTTGACGTAGAGCTTCCCGGGAGTCATCGGGTACAGCGGATACGAGGCCGACGGATCATAGGCCATGACCGGACAGATCCAGACAGGCTTGATGCCGATCTCCCGGTTTAAAAACCCGGCAAACTCCGCCGCATGCTCACGCGGGATTTCGACGTCTTGAATCACGGCCTCCTGCCGACCGGTCAGCGCTTTGGCCACCCGTTGCGCGAGGGGCGAGCGGTTAAACCTGCTTCGAAGCTTCCAATACACCGTGGAACAGAGACGCTTCCTGCCCCAGAGCCACCTCACCACAGGGTGCTGGACGAAAAAATGCTTTGAGCACCAGAACCAGTCGGTGTCCCATCGCCACAGGTAGTCGTGGATCGTCAGATAATCGACGGGTTTCTGCTGGATCGATCGATAATAGATTTGGCGATAGGTGTAGTCGCTGAGCCATTCGGCTTGGTCGACACACTCGCCCGTCGTGATATAGAGCTCGTGCTCATCGAACATCGTGCCGTCGACGAAATCCACCCGCCTGTCCCGGCACACACGTCCCAGTGCGCGAAAGTAGCTATCCAGATCTGAGTACCGGTCGTGCCTGAGCTTGACGAATTTCTTGACCGGCACAAGCTGCACTTTCACTTTGAGCGCATAGCCCAACGTGCCATAGGAATTCGCAAAGCCGCGGAACAGATCTTTCGATGCATTGTCTTTGGTGGCGGCGACGACCGTGCCGTCTGCCAGAAGGATGTCTATTTCCAAGATCGTTTCGTGCACAAAGCCATACATGAACGAGGAGGACTCGATCCCCACTCCAGCCAAGGCTCCGCCGATGGTAATCGACTTGAGCTGCGGAACGACGGCCGGCATCAACTGGAACGGCAGCGTGTCACGAACCAAATCCTCGTAGGTCGTCATCCCTTCGACTTCGGCAACCCGCGCGTGCACGTCGACGCGAATCACCTGGTTGAAGTGGCGCACATCCAGCTTGTGCCGCGGCTCTGGAATTCGTTGCCGGAACAGATTGGAGGTTGTCTTTTCGAGGGCCAGGGGGCCGGTTTGATTGGAAACACGAAGGAATTCCGCGACTGCTTCCCGCTTTCGAACGTACTCGTCAGGCGAGATCATGGCCGTTACCGGACCGATTCATAGCCACCCAACAGGCCATGCTTCGACATGACAATCTGCCAAAGGTGGATGGTGCGGGCGCGGAACGCCCCCGCGAGCGACAGCAAATAGTAGCGCCACATCCGGAAGAACCGCTCATCGAAGGTAGAGTCCCACTGCCCTCGATGCCGATCGACATTCTCCTGCCACGCCAGCAGGGTGCGATCATAGTCGGACCCGAAATTGTGCCAATCTTCCATGACGAAGAGTCCGTCCATGGCGGCGCCGAGCTGCGCGACCGAGGGCAGCATTCCGCCAGGGAAAATGTACTTATCGAACCAGGGATCGCCGATCATGGTCGAGGCATTGTTCCCGATGCTATGGATCAACACCAAGCCATGCGGCTTCACAGTCCGGTGAGCCACCTCCATGAGTGTACGGTAATTCTTAAATCCCACGTGCTCGCAAAGGCCGATCGCGGCAACTTTGTCGAATTCCCCGGTCGCCTCACGATAGTCGCTGAGCCGGATTTCAACAGGAAGCCCGGCACACCAACGACGCGCATAGGCCGCTTGCTGCTCGGAAATATTGTAGGCCACCACCGAACAGCCATAGTTAGTTGCGGCAAAACGGGCGAATCCTCCCCACCCGCAGCCCAGCTCCAGCAGTCGTTCGCCCTTTTTGAGCTGTAGTTTGCGACAGATCAAATCCAGCTTGTGCTCCTGTGCCTCCGCCAGTGTTTGCGCCCGCTTCCAATAGGCACAGGTATATTGCATATGCGGGCCGAGCATCTGTTCGTAAAACTCGTTGCTCAGGTCATAGTGACATTGCGCAACCCGTTTCGAGCGCGCCTTATCCTGCATATTGAAGAGGCGAGCCTTGAACGTATTCAGAAGGAGGTGCTTATCGTGTACGGCTTTGTCGAGTTCGGCAGAGTCAACCAGGAAAAAGAACTCGTCCAGTTGCTGGGCATCCCACCAGCCGTCCATGTAAGACTCCCCGAGTCCGAGCGAACCCTCGGCAAGGACACGCTTATAGAAGCGCTCATCATGAATCAGGATATCCCCGGACTCAGGGCCGCCAATGTGCACGCGGGCTCGTTCGAGTAATTCCTGAATCGTATGCTGTGGGTTCATATCGAGGTCCTCACTCATCCCGCCTCGAAGATGGTGCGCGGGTATACGTCGCACCAGTGCTGACTCGCTTGAAGCACGAGCGCGCATAGATGACCGCACGAGAAGATTGACCGCGCGACTGAACCGCCCCGAAGTACTTAGCTGCCGGGAGCGTAGATATTGGCCTTGATGTGATCGGGAGGGGTTCGAAGATCCCACACAATCCGGAACCAGGAGAGCAGGATCAAGAGATAGTAAGAAAAATCCACCTCCCACCAGCGCCACCCCTGATTGACCGACGACTGATAGTAGTGATGGTTGTTGTGCCAGCCTTCTCCGCAACAGAGGATCGCCAGGATGAAGCTATTCCGGCTTCCATCGCGGGAGTCATATCGCACACGTCCAATGATGTGGGTCAGGGAGTTGATGAAGAAGGTGCAATGATAGAGCACCGTCGTGGAAATAAAGAATCCCCAGACGAGACCGGGAAATCCCCACACCATATAGATCAGCAGCGCATACAAGAACGGCGGCACATAGTGAAACCGGTTGAGGAGGCGCAACTCCGGATACTTCACCAAGTCTTTCACAATGGCGAACTCAGTGCGATCGTATTCGTTGGTCAAGAGCCATCCGACATGGGAATACCAGAACCCTCGCTGCACCGGGGAGTGGCGATCTTGTTCCTGGTCGGAGTGTTTATGGTGATGCCGATGGTGGGCAGCCCACCACAACACCCCCTTCTGCGCCGACGTCATGGCAAGCACAGCCAAGAGAAACTGAAAGACCCGGCCCGTTTTATAGGAACGATGGGAAAAGTAGCGGTGGTACCCTGCCGTGATGGCCAACATCCTCAGGTAATAGCTGGCAATGGCCAGCACAATGAGCTCAACGCTGACTCCGGTCTGGATCGCCCACAGGCCCATCAGGTGAACGAGTATGAACGGAATCGCAGTAGCCCATTGAATGGTCGCCGATCCCGATTGCTGAGTGATGGACTCGCTGGACAGGCTATTCATAAGTCGCTCTCATCGTTCACCGCCCTCTTCACAATTAGGTGCAGGTCTAGGCAGCAGGTCCAAAACATCCGCTATGGATAATTCTATTATTGTACTCTATTGCACAGGGCCTGAGAAGGAGGCAATCCGCCCACAAGAAAAAAAGTTTGAGCACATTATTCCAGGTTCACGCCTCGACAACCACTGCACCGCGCCTTCTCTCTCCGTTGCGTTCCACCTCCAGAATCGCACAAACAGCAAACGTTCCCAGCCTGGTCAGGCGGCAAAATTGAACCGAGAGGCGCGCCGCACCCCGATCATCGGAAAGGATCCTGATATATCGCTTGACCTCGTCTGTCTCCAAGCACAGTATATAAAGGAGACGTTTCTGCCTCGCCGACTGTTTGATCCATCGCGCGGCCCGCGCCGTTTTTATGCGATTGATGCTCCAGTCTCCGCCGCCCGAACGCCAGCAGCAGCAGCACTTGTAGTGCTTTTCCGTATCCCTGATGCGCCCTGCTTTCTCTACATGCCTTCGACGCACGGGAACGCCCTCCGAAGAGTGAAAGGCCTCACCATGCAGACCATAGAAGGCAGGCTATTCCAGACACACATTTTCCGAAGATGACAGACTCATGAGGAGATATCGCGATGGCACAGCAAAGACCCATTACCGGCCGGATACTCGAATTCCTTGAAGGTTCAGCAGAATACGAATTCGAAGCCTTAGTCGCCCGCTACCCTGAATTCACCTGGAACGAGTTCTTTCAAGAAGTCGGTCGCTTAAGCCGAGCGGGGCAGATCATCATTACGAGAGGGGTGGGAGTTTTTACCATCAAACAGACGGCGGCGTAAGCCGCGTATAATCCGCCCAAAAACCACAGAATGCCTGTCCCTGCCTCAGGAGGTTCGCATCTATGCCTCCACGCCTTCACCGAGGCCTCCGCTCTGACATCTCAAAAAACGTTCTGAGGCTGTGCCTCATTCCAGTCTCCCAGTACTATGGAACGCTTAGCGGCTTATTGTGATCCAAGCCACCAGCGCCCGTGGGATCGTTCTTGATGGGATCGTGATCTTTGAGAAATTGCAGCATTCCTCCGGCCGGAGCAGTGACGGTTGGTCTTGACGGACAACTGGGAGTACTGGCTGTACCACCCAGCCAATAGGGTGTATTGCGTTGCACCACTGTATAATTGGCGCTCAAATCGACCCGTACACGGTCGTAGAGATAGGCATAACCCGGTTGAACAGGATCGCATTCCGCTCCAATGAAACTCTCAAAATCGTCTCCCTGAATTTCTGGAGCCAACACAACCCTGCCGCTGAGACCGGGGTAGTACGTGAGGACTCCGGGATTACGACACGGTGGGCTTGAGGTCGTGCTACACGTGAGTGCGTACGCTGTATTGATATTCGGACCGCCAAGCCCAATTTCTTCACTCTGCAAAATAGTATTGACGACATTGGCCACGTGCGGCCTACTAAAGTTCAATTCCGCCATGGTCAGACTCCGCACGAAATACTTCTTGATGAGTCGCAACACGGCAATCTGGCCGGCAAATTGAAGATCGGTACTTTCACCCGCCACAAAGGGGATGACTGGCTCTCCGCTGCTTGACTCGGAGGTGGAGACCATCGTCACGTTCGGGTGTCTATCATACCGTTGCGCGAGTGCAGCAAAGAAAGCATCGAGACGGGCGATGATCTCCGGATCCCACAACTTGATGTTGTACCCGTAACTTCCTGCCGCATTGCTCAGCTTATAGGCCCACAGGCGATCATAATCGATATGCGACCAGTCCGGAACGGCCGGATCTGGATCACTCCAAGGCGTCCCGCCCTGCAAGTCGTTCGGGAGTATTTCCGACGCCCCCTTCGCGCTCTGAAATTCACGCCAGGGGAACGATAAAATGAGGTGTTTATCTTTTCCCTTGAGCGCAGGATCATCCGCCAGCTTAGCTAGGATTTCATCAATACGCGAAAAATCATAGACGCCTGGGCTCGTTTCATATCGCCCCCACTTGAGAACGATCTTCATGCCGCGCAGGCCCGGCGTCGTCGCGAGTTCGTTATAGACTTTCGCCATTTCGGCGTCGTTGATTTGATTGACCTGCCCTTGTTTGTACCACTGCCCGTCTTCGACCTTGACGTAAATCCCTGGAGGCCACTTATCAATCGCTGCAGCTTGAGCCGGAGGGGCTGAGGTGGACGTACCGGAATCGGCGCCGCCGCCCCCGCTGCAACTCAGAACTGATCCTGCGAGAAGGATCAAACCGAAACCACGCGCAGTGAAACTTTTCATTCCCGATGCTTGTCGCTGTACGACAGTGGCACTCCGAGCAGATGCGCCGGCTACGCATACCTCATGACAATTGACGTCCATGTTCCTGTTCTCCGTATTGTCGGAATGATACTCTTGAATCCTATATAGGACTCCCTGCCCGAGTGCACTATTCAAGCCTGAACCACGATCATGTCTACCAACACATGGCCAATCATCTCGTTGACTCATAAATACAGCAGGTTACCTCAGGACGACTTCAGGCTACAGCTCTAGACTCGGACAAAGTGACGAAAAGACACCTAGCAGGCTGTTGACAAACCCTCTCCTCCTCCCGCTGCAGTTATGATAAGAGAAGCGTCCATCAGGAGGGCCACCGCTATGATGGGCACAGCCGATCCGCAACCGTCGATGTTCTCCCACATCAATCTGGAGCAGTAGGTGACCGCCGATCATCCGATGCGGAAGATCCGGCCGTTGATCGATACGGCCCGGATTCGCCAGCTCTGCGAGCCGCTCTATGCCGAAACCGGCCGACCGTCGATTCCGCCGGAACAACTGTTCCTGGCCCTCCTGGGCGGCTATCTGCTGGGCGTCACCTCGGAGCGGGCCTTGGTCCGAGAGCTGACGGGCAACTTGGTCCTCCGCTGGTTTGTCGGCCTGGATCTGGATCAGATGCCGTGGGATCACTCCACGTTCTCCCAGAACCGGAAGCGGCGCTTTACCGAGAGTGGACTCCTTGAACGGTTGTTTGATGAGACGGTGGCCCTCGCCATTAAACGGAAGCTCGTCTCCCAGCATACGACCCTCGATGGCACGCTGGTGCAGGCCAATGCCTCGCACAAGAGCTTCGTGCCCATGGAAGTGTTTCTGAAGCCGGAGGAGTACAAACAGCGGATTCGGTCTCTGGATGTGGGGGCCGCGCCGGAGTCGGACCAGGATCCGGGGAATCCGACGGTCACGTTTCGCGGGGAGCGGCGTTCCAATCAAACGCATGTCTCGACGACTGATCCCGAGGCCAAGCTGGCCAACAAAGGCAATGAGACCGCGGCCATGGTGGGCTATACCGTCAATGGCTTGATGGAAAATCGGCATCGGCTCTTGCTCGGAATCAATGTGGAGACGTTTCGGGGGCCAGCGTCCGAGATGGACGGAGGACGCACCTTGATTGATACCTTCCATGAGCATCACACCCTCCGGATTCAGACCGTGGGCGCAAATAAGGGCTATTTTGCGAAGCCGTTTCTGACGGCGCTCGTGCGGCGGCGGATCCGGCCGCACATTGCGGCCAAAACCACCGGACGGGAGGCGGTGCATCAGCGCGTGCGACGGCTGAGCCGGACGGTGGGCTATCAACTCTCACAACGGGCTCGGAAGAAGATCGAAGAACTCTGGGGCGAAGCCAAATGCTGGCACGGCTTTCGGCGCTTCCAGCGGCGAGGGCTCCTGCAGGTCCGAGACGAAGCCTATCTGATGGGCTGGCTGCTCAACCTGAAACGGCTGGCGAACGTACTCCCGGCACCGGCGTAGGGCGTCGGTGGTGACGGCGGGGGCAGGGAGTGGGAAACGAGGGAAGAATGTGCCCCATGATCTACGGACTGCACCAGGATCAGCGCACTCACCCGGTACATTCAACGCAAAAACGCGTCTCAACCGTTAGTTTGTCAACACCCTGCTAGTCCTTTTCTGTAATTCTTGAGGCTATCGGAAACGGAAACGCACGAATTCGTGGCCATCCGATCCAGCCCATCCTGAATCGTAATAAGCATTCGTCCAACACTTCCTGTAGAATCTCTCCGTAATAAGTATCCATCCTTCCGGAGCTTGCATGACACGGGGCAACCAGTCTCATCAGGACCAGAGCCATCGAGAGCGGGCACTCAAACTCTTTCCCTGGATCTGCGCCCACTGCGGGCGCGAATTCGACGGCAAGAAACTGAGCCAGCTCACCGTCCATCATAAGGACCACAACCATCAGAACAATCCGCCCGACGGAAGCAATTGGGAATTACTCTGCCTCTATTGTCACGACAATGAGCATCAGCGGTATCAGGCCGTTGATGCGCCCGGAGAGGCCATTCCAGACCCGCAGCAAAATCCCCCGTCACCCTTCACGCCTTTCGCACGCCTCGCAGCTCTACTGAAGCGCCCCACCTAGTCCAATGGAAACAAGCGCCCGCGCACAGCGCCTTCGCAACTCTGACACGCGACGCTCTTCCAAATCCGGACAGCGCCACACGAAAATCTTCCCCTCCTGCAGACTCCAAGGGATGAATGCCCTGCCATAGATGCAGTAGACTGATTGCACCAAGCCTATCTGTCTCCTGAACCAACATTCTCTCATTGGAATCCACATGCCGCACGTGTTAATCATTCATGAAGTCGAGGCCTACCCGGCTTGGAAAACGATGTTCGACCAGGCAGCCGGCATCAGGAAGACTGCCGGAGAAATCCGCTATCAGCTGCTGCGATACGACACCGACGCCAACCGTATCGTGCACTTTTCAGAATGGTCGTCCTTGGACAACGCTCGTCGCTTCTTCGAATCACCGGAGTTGGTCGAGATCAGAAGGAAGGCAGGAGTCAAAGCCCCGGACTTTCTCTACCTGCGTGAAATCGAGCACGGCCTGCTCTAAATGGGAATCGGTCACGTCACTACCCCTATCATGAGACTACAACCAGGAGGGAACAGTCATGCGGTTTGTCAAAGTGAATGATGAAGAACGTACCGGTGAGGTCGCAATCAATCTGGATCTCGTCCGTGAGGCCCACTTTGGTGGAGGATTATTGCATCTCTATTTCGAGCGGAGCTCGTCCGCGCAGGATGACATGACATTCACCGGCGAGAATGCACAGAAGATCTGGGCTGCAATAGGATAGAAGGGAGAAAAGCGACGCTTGGTAACACACCAGCATGAGAACTGGCTGTAGCTCGAATAACAATACGGAGCCAACCCATCGTCCTCCAGCCGAATACCTCTCTCAAGACAGAAAACTAAGCTGTCCCCATCAAGAGCATCGGCCACATCCAGGGCTGACTCAGAGTCCGACGAGGGAGGACTCAGTGGAGCACCTCGTCTTTACTTTCCCTACCTTCCTGTTCGTGTCTAATCATTAGAGCTCGCCCCCCCTCACCCTTCTGGCTGCCCTTACCCAAGTCTGCACTGGCCAGTCCACGTGCCTGTCGAAATGTGCAACACCATGACAATTCAAACATTTCGATCAATCTCCATCACATCAGCATCAGGCTGATCCCCATAGAGAGAACAGCCCAACAGGCCTTCCTTTCCAGCGGTTTACGGCAATTTTTCAAGTGCTACATTTAATAGTGAACCCTGAGCTTATGCCTAAGAAAAATGCAGCTACCCTGGCGACTCATCCTCACGCTTATATTGATAGTCCCCGCCTCGCTCGTGTGGGGTGGAGAGGGATCGATGCCCGACCAAACCCTCGCGAAATGGAGCGCGCTGTTTTCTGATCCAACACCTCAGACCGATCTCAAACCTGCCTCCCCTGCCCTCTATCAGACCAGCCTGACATCGACATACTTTGCTCCTCCACCCCCGGTAACCGCCTCGCGGCTGCAGACCCTGACGCCGGAAACGGAACAAGCTCGCACCCATGGACTCCTCTCGTCGATCAACCTACTCAATGGCCTGATCGTGACAGAAGCGGAAATGGCAAAAAGTGAGGGTGGGGCGACCTGGCTGCAGAACAAAATCCCCGGGGATACTCGAGACGACGCATCCGGCCAGATGCTGCGTCTGGGCGTCACCGGCACGGCAGGTTCGGTCCGATACGGCGTGCTCTACCGTTCCGCCGGACAAGCCTTCATCAATGGGCCGGATCAGGCGACGCGTGAAGTCTGGGGGGAATGGAAGTCCGGACGGACAACACTACGAAGCGCCGTAGGCCAGCAATGGAATAACGTAACCGGGGACACCACAAGGAGCAGGCTGGGACAAACCTACGGCCGATTAGGACTCGCCTGGAAGAGTCCCGGCTTGCCTGAGTTCATGCTGACCTACTCAAACACGGGTATCAGAAGTTCCGTGGAGCCGCTCGGAGTGGCGCCACAACGAAACCATACCCACACCCTCGAAGGGGCCCTGGCCTACACCGGTGCCGCCTGGAATGCTCGTCTCGCCTCCGCCTATGTTCTCGGCAGCGATCTACAGCGTAACGGGGCAGAGAATACCGTTCGCATGCAAACGTTCACCGCCGCGATTCGCCCCTTGAACACCCTCACCATCACGCCAACGCTGGCTTACCGAGAGGAACTTCAAGACTGGTCGGGCACCAGAATCGAATCACCCTCCGCATCCGTGGCGGTTCAGTATCGGCACAATCAACGCATCTGGCTGAGCGCTGCGGGCAACTATACCAGTGCCCATTCAAGCGACGGACTGATCGACACCCAACAAGTCGGCGGAAAGGGCATCCTTGCCTGGGACCTGCAGCGCTCGCAGGCATGGGCCACGCTGCTGTCTTTCGAAGCCGGCTATAACCGCCTTACGAACAATGCGTCCCCGTCAGCCGATGTCCAAGACATCTCCGGCATTATCAAGCTGATCCTAGCCGCTCACTAACCCCGCTCGATCACCCCGGCCTGCCATACGGAGGGGTGGACCAAACCGACTCTGACCACGTAGAATGCGCGACCGGTTTTCATTGACGGCTCTGTCTCCGACGTTGCAGAGACACCGGCATGGGCTCATCTACTATTGCAATGACCATAAAGGGGTTGTCATGAGTGTGAAATGTGGAATCGTCGGGCTGCCCAATGTGGGCAAGTCTACCTTGTTCAATGCGCTGACCAAGTCGGGGATCGCCGCGGAAAATTATCCGTTCTGCACGATCGAGCCGAATATCGGCATTGTAGAAGTGCCGGATGCGCGCATGCAGGCGCTGGCGGATATCGTCAAGCCGCAACGCATGCAATATGCCACCACCGAATTTGTGGACATCGCCGGATTGGTGGCCGGCGCCTCGAAAGGTGAAGGGTTGGGCAACCAATTCCTCGCAACGATTCGTGAAACCGACGGCATTGTCAATGTCGTGCGCTGCTTCGAAGACGACAATGTCATTCACGTGTCCGGCAAAGTCGATCCGCTGTCCGACATCGGAACGATTGTAACCGAGCTGGCTCTCGCCGACCTCACCACCGTAGAAAAAGCTCAGGAGAAAAACCTGAAAGCCGTCCGCGCCGGCGACAAAGACGCTGCGAAGCTGGGCGAATTGCTCCCGCTGGTCGCCGCCTGCCTGAACGAGGGCAAACCGGCCCGCATGATGAAACTGGACCCGGCGCAACGCGCCTTGCTGAGACCGCTCTGCCTGATGACGATGAAGCCGGTGATGTACGTGGCCAATGTCTCGGAAAAGGGCTTCACGAACAATCCCCTCCTGACCCGCGTGGAGGAATATGCCGCGAAAGAAGGGGCGCCGGTCGTGGCGATTTGCGCCGCGCTGGAATCAGAGATCGCCGTGCTCTCAGATGAAGAAAAGAAAGAATTTCTTGCCGACACCGGCATGACGGAACCGGGGCTCAACCGTCTGATCCGCGCCGCGTATCAACTCTTGGGCTTACAGACCTACTTTACGGCAGGTGTGAAGGAAGTACGTGCCTGGACGATTCATGTCGGCGACACCGCCCCACAGGCCGCCGGTGTCATCCACGGCGACTTTGAAAAGGGCTTTATTCGCGCTGAGGTGATCGGTTACGACGACTATATCGCCTGCAAAGGAGAAGCGGGGGCGAAAGAAAAAGGCAAGATGCGGCTGGAAGGCAAGGAGTACGTCGTCCAAGACGGCGACGTCATGCACTTCCGGTTCAATGTCTAGCCCCGACCATGGAACAGCCGCCGCCCACGTCTCATCCGCGCGATCCTTTGCACGGGATCACACTGGAAATGATCGTCACCCAACTGGTCGAGCGCCACGGGTGGGAAGAATTGGGCCGGCGGCTCCCCGTGCGCTGTTTCCTCAACAACCCCAGCATCAAATCCAGCCTCACGTTTCTGCGCAAAACGCCCTGGGCGCGCGAGCGGCTGGAATTGATGTACATCGTGGAACGGACATGACCCGTCGATCGAATCAGTCGGCCCTGCCGAACGGCTGACACCGCCTCACGAGAAAGCACGACCACAGCATGGCCCCCAACGCCACCATCTTCAAAGCCACCCTGCATATCGCCGACATGGATCGCCACTACTATGAGGATCACACCGTCACGTTGGCTCGCCATCCGTCTGAGACCGATGAACGCATGATGGTGAGATTGCTGGCTTTCTCACGACACGCACACGACGCCCTTCTGTTCGGTCGCGGCATCGGCAGTGAAGGCGAGCCGGCACTATGGCAAAAAGATCTCACGGGCGCGATCGACCTCTGGATTGAGGTGGGTGAGCCCGATGAAAAGATCATACGACAGGCCTGCGGTCGCGCAACCCGGGTCGTCGTCTATTCCTACGGCGGCAGAGGAGCCGATCGGTGGTGGGAGAAGACCGGCACTACCCTCTCTCGTTGCACGAATTTGACCGTGGTCACTATCCCGCAAGATGAAAGCCGCGCAATGGCGCACCTTGCGCAACGCAGCATGGATCTCCATTGCTCTATCCAGGACGGACAGATCTTGATGGGCGATGGCACCACTGCCGTACAGATCGAGCTTGCCACCATTCATTCAACCGCAATCTGATCGGCCTGACCTGAAGCAAGCTCAGGCTTCGCGGAACGCACATCTCATTCCTCCGGTCCGCCACGATGATCTTCGTCCATATCGCAAAGAACGGCGCTACGGCCACCCGGCCCTAGGCTCCCTTTGCCTAAATCGGCTAGACTGTCTTCCTCATCTACTGGAGGTCTGTTATGAGGGCTAAGGAGGCCGGTCCTTCGTCCAGCAAGCACGAACCGCCAGCCAATCCCCCTTGCACACACAGCCGCATGGTCGAGGATGAACAGACGCGCGACGGGAAGAAATCCGGTCGCCTGATCTGTATGGAATGTGGAGCCGTACTCCCCGATGCTCCGCCGATCACCTGACAGGCTAAAGTCCGCGACAACTCACGGTTCGTTCCAGAAACTTACTAGTGCCCTCATCTCCCGCGTGATAGGCTCTCTCCTACGATGGCTGCTATGCTCTTCTGGGTTGCGCTCTCCCTTCTCATAGGATTCTCTCTCCCCGATAAAGGTATGGCCGCCACATCAGCCTACGTTCAAACCACAGAAGGCCTTGATCTCAATCGGGTACAGTTCGTCGTCTCCGCACCGCCGGAATTCACTTTACGATTGTCCCAACACGCCAGATTCCTCTTTGCCAAGGCCGGTCTTCCTCTGCCCGATTCGGACGCCCAGGACAGGCCGTTCATTGCCATGCTCATACTGACGCTGAACCCTCAATCTCTGTCTGATACCTGCCCGGGACATATCCTCTACGCCCCCTCGCTCAGACTCACCGAACCGGTGCTCATCCCGAGAAACTCGGTCATTCTAAACGATGTCACCTGGCTCGCCCACACAGGCGCTCAAGTACGAACATCTGTCACAATCGAGGACTTGGACCGCGACCTTGAAGAATTTATCAGCCAATTCATCGCAGACTACCGGGCAGCAAACGCCGGAGCACGTTCCTCAATACCCGGAACAACCCCCGCAGCGCCGCATCCAGATGCCCTGCCTCAAGGCTCTCCCTCAACTGCTCCGGAACCTCATCACAGCAGCCCCACATTAAAAGGGCTGCGTATCGATCAGCTTCAGATCTCCGTATCGGCTGGGCGATTCAGCCACGCACTCACAGCCCGAGCCCTGCAACAATTCCACGATGCCGGATTCGTCCTCTCGCCCGGCCAGCATCACCAGGGCCAGCTCACGCTCGGCGTGGAACTGATTCAGCAGCCTCTGGAGGACCGGTGCCCGGGGAACGTCCTCTATGAGTCCGGCCTCTACCTCGTCGAACACATTCGGCTCACACGCAACCCGCGAGTATCGATCTGGAGCGATACCTGGCTGCGTGAGGCGACGCAACTTGTCTCGCCGCGTTCCCGTGAACAACTCGAATCCGATCAAGCAGCTTTACTCCAACAGTTTATCCACGCCCTTCAATGACCCCGGCCGGGCTGTCGCCCTTCCATTGCTTCCCCCGCAACATGGACTTACAATCTCACCGCAATCCCTCCAGCCAGCAATTGGTGCGCTGAGGAAACACCATGTTGAGATGACACGATGAAAGCCAAGAAGCGGATCCCCACAGACGGAGAACCAATCCAATGGAAGAGTCCATTTGCAGCGTTGGGGAAGATCACGCTTCCACCGACCACGGCTGAGCAATCTCCGCCGACGCAAGCAGAACCGGCCCAAAAGAAACACCGTGGCCGAGTGGATATCATCAGACAGACCGCTCATCGAGGGGGAAAGACCGTCACCGTGGTGACAGGTTTTGTCGGAATCAGCCAGGCTGAAAAGGAACGGCTCGCAAAGAGCATCCAGACAGCCTGCGGAGCCGGAGGAACAGTCAAAGAGGGGCGGATCGAGATTCAGGGTGACCAGCGAAAGCTGATCGCACGCATCTTAACAGACGCCGGATTTCGCCCGGTGTTTGCCGGCGGCTGAACAGCATCCTCCCTTCGCATCGCCAGAAGGGAAGCACGCCACGCTCGTAGTTAGATAGAGACGCCGACCGCGGTCGACACCCGCTCACATACATGCTGAGGAAGAAATGACGTCAGATCCTGCGGCTGCATGACGGATAACAGCCGCTCGATCCGCTGTTCGTGAGTTCCCCCCATTGGCATATCTACTGCCATCAATGCATCCATCAATTCTCGCGAGGTGAGCTGACGGAGAAACTCCTGGCCCAATTGACTCAACTGAATCTGTGAAAGATGCTTACTCCCGCCGACCTGTGCTTCCATGCTCACTCCTTTACAATGCGCGTGATCCATCAATAACCGCCAACAATGAAAGAATACCGAACCCATTGGATTTGCGCATTCCCCAGTATGGTTACCTCGAAAGAGGGGGGATCAACACGTAAACCTAGCGCCTAACGGCTCAATCTCCCTGTGCTGTCAGCCCCTTCCATAGGTAGACATTTCCACCATGCTTCGGCTATCATCCCTCCGCATTTCTTCAGCAAATACAACCCAGTGGCGGTGTAGCTCAGTTGGTAGAGCAGCGGACTCATAAGCCGCGGGTCTCCCGTTCAATCCGGGACACCGCCACCATATTTATTTTAGGCCCTACCGCCAGCTCCACCAGCCCTGAATAGTCCCCCGAGAGTTCTGCGGTCAGGAAGCGCTCCGCCCCATCCGAGGTCGCATGCAGCGGAATCTGCCCCCCGACCAGCTGCCGCAACATCCCCCGCCCCTTGTCCACGTGTTCCTGAGTCACCGCCGCGAGATCGTCCACCAGTGCCTTGAAGCGCTCGCTCAGGTTTGGCAGGAATGTGGCCACCTTCTCAAGCCGCTTGTCGTGCCCTTCTACGGATTGAAGGAGGCGTACCCGTTCAGCCTCGGCCTGTTCCAACGCCGCCTTGGTGCTGGGCGTGAGAATCCCCGCCTTGATCGCCTGCATGATGTTCGCGATTTCCTGGTCAACCTCCTGTAAGCGCTTTTTTGCCTGCGCCTGGTCAGGCCGCCGCGTCCGTCGGTGTTCGGCCTGTAGTCGGGCTACTTCTTCCTTGAACACCGCTAGCCCGTCCTCCGTGAACAGCTCGTTCTGGATGGCGTCCAGGAGTACCGCCTCCACCACTGACCGCTTGACCTTGAGACTGTTCGTACAGGTTCGTTCAGTCGCCCCGTGCGTGCGCCAGGTGCTACAGGCGTATTTCGTTGTTTCGCAAATGACGAACTTCCCCCCGCATTGTCCGCAGACCAACACACCGGAGAACAAATACTTGGGACCAGCCCCCGTACTCCGCGCCCGACAGTGGAGCGAGGCCCGAAGGGCAGCCACGCCTTGGCTCACGGCGGCGCGACGTGCCTTCACACGCGTCCACAGGTCTTCGTCGATGATACGGAGATGCGGAACCTGTGTCTCAATCCACTCGCTCCGGTCCCGCACGATGTGGGACCGGACACCGGTGTCTGGATCTTTCTCACGCCGTGAGCGGTTCCACACGTAGCGCCCGACATACAAGGGATTGTTCAACAGGCCGGTGCCTCGGCTCAACTCACCGTGCAAGGCAGCAGCACTCCACGTCGGCATGCGCCGATACTGCCGCTTCTTATAGGCCGCTCCAGGCGCGGGCACCTCCAGGCGATTCAGTTCGGTGACGATCTTAATCGGTGACAGGCCTTCAGCGTACCTTTCAAAGATCCACTGGACCCAGTGCGCCTGCTCAGGATTAATGGCGAGCTTCGTCCCGATGCGTTCAGGCTGGCCGTAGGGATCGATCTTCGTGGGATGGAGTTCCGGCACTAAGTTATAGCCATAGATCCGGCCCCCACAATGAAAGCCGTTCAACGCTTGCCCCTGCATCCCGCGCACGATCTTGTCTTTCATGTCGCTGATGAACTGCTCGTTCATCATGCTCTTGAACCCGCTCAGCATCTTGTGGCCCTTGTCCGCCGTGTCGATGCCATCGCTGATCCCGATCAGCCGCACACCCCAATGGACAAAGCGGCGGCGCGTCTGCTCCGCTTCCATGCTGTCGCGGCTCAACCGACTGAAATCATCGACCAGCAGAATGTCGAACTGCTTCGCCTTCGCGTCTTTCAACATTTGTTGGTACTGCGGGCGTTCGGTCGTCGTGCCGCTGATCGCTCGATCCGCATACCGCGCCGTGATCGCCCACCCCTCACGTGTCGCTCGCGTTTCGCAATTGCGGAACTGGTCCGTGATGGAACTTTCTTTTTGGTGCTCGGATGAATACCGCGCATAGAGGGCCACCCGTTGTGTCATGCGGCCCTCCTTCCACTGCGCCTCCTCATTGGCTTATCCGCTAGTTCGCGTTCCAACACGGCCCGCACATAGCCGTTGAGCGTGTAGCCTTGGGTGCGCAGCTGATCGAGCTTCGCCTTGATCGAGTCGGGGATGGTGATCAGAATAGACTTCATCGCGGGCCTCCTGTCGGTAAGTGCGAGCAGAGCGACATTGCTAGCATAGTATAGCGTTACTTATAGAAGAATACTAGCCTGCTTGCGTCGCCCCGTTCGGAGCGGTATCATGCGTCCCCATGCCTCCCGAACCCTCCAAGGTCCTCTACATTCGCGGCGTCCCCGCGTCCCTCGCCCAGCGGCTGAAGGCGGCGGCGGCGCTGGAAGGGCACAGCCTGCAAGGCTACCTCGTTCGCCTGCTCCGCGCACACGTGGCCGAGCTGGAACGCAAAGGCACGCTGCCGAAGGGGAAGGGCTAGGATGTCCCCGCCGAAGAGGTCTTGCCGGATCTTGGCAAACGGGTTCCACTTCTCGACAACCTTGGCGCGATAGCCCAGCTGCTTGAGTGCCGCCAGGCTACGCTGCGCGGGCGACATCCTGCACCGTGCTCACTTTCACCGGCTCGTGGCGTTTGGGACAGCGATAGCAGGCGTGCTCGTGCCCTTTGTCGTGCAGATAGACCGCCTTGCAGTCAGGGCAGCGATACTCTTTCGTTTGCATCCAGCGGTTCATAGCAGGTCCTCCAGGTTGTGCTTTGACAAAAATGCAATCCACAACATTTCAAGGGCCAGTTTGTTCAATTTCACGAGGTCTCCACTCGCCACAAATTCATCCAGGATTCGGAATACCTGAAGCTTGCCGAGCGGGTCATCAAGGCGCTTCGCAATCCCCTCCGCACACTTCACCGCGTAGTCAATCACAAATTCTTTCTCCGCAATCGTCGGGGGAGTGCATTGCCAGCATCTTGGCGCAATGCGTGGCGACCAAAACACTTTGGAGGCATGACAGCTGGAACATGTCCACGGCGTCAACGTCGCATCATCCGGCGTGCAGATCACTTTCCCGTTCAAGAAAATGATCGGCGACAAGTTTTCACGCTGCCAGATATGTACGCCTAGCCGTTCGCCGGTTGAGGTCTGTACGGTGATTCCATCGCCAAAGGTGTTCATATGCTCGTGCTCCTGTACAAGAAAGGGGTCCGCTGCCGGGTGGGAGGTCGAGACGACGTAGGCCCGGCAACGGTTGTCAACCCGAGCGCCCCCCGAGCTCGGTTTCACCCTACGCCGTCAGAGCAGGCCTTTGGCCTTCGCCAGCTCCATTTGAAAGCTCACCAATTGCCCAGGCAACAGAACCGGACAAGGATGCTCACCCAAGTCTCCGCCGCAGTCACCCACCCTCTGCCTCAAGGCTTCGATCTCTCCCGCAAGCCGCTGTACGTCCATGATGAGTGGACTGAGTTGCCCTAACAGCCTCTTGAGCTGTTCCTTGCCAGCATCTTCCAGGCGAATCCGCGCTGCCGAAACCGCCGCTTGATAGATCGCTCGATGCGCTTTGGTTTCTTCTCGCGCCGTTTGCGCTTCCGGCAAATGCCATGAACTTTGCGAACCCTTGCGAATCGCGAGCCGCTGGTGGGCCTCCTCAATCCGGTCATCGCTTGCGCGGTGTACGTCACTCGTGACGACTTGAATCAAGCGCTGCTCCTCGGCCTCGGTCTGCTCCTGCGTGGCCTGCGCCTCCCTAAGTGGCCTATCTGCCGCCTGCACCTCTGGACTGTCTTCAACTGCAATCAAGTCCGTTTCTACTTTTGCAAATCCCAACATGACAAACCTCCCTTATGAAAATGATTTAATCGTCGATCCGCCCTCTGTAATAATTCACTGCTCGCCGCGTCTCATCGTGGATCACTTGCCGCATGCTCTGCCGCGCCGCCGTGCGGACCATGCGTGTGAGATCTTCGTCGAACACAATTTCGTCCCCGACGATCAGCAGTCCGTCCAGCGCGTTCTGTTCGCTGCATCGGCACCCGCCCGCAGACTTGGACGTCACCACGCACGTTGCACAGGCCGGTAGCGTCACCAGACTGATTTCCAGCAATGACGTTTTTAGAAACGTCTGTCCGTGTTGATCGGGCAAGATCGGTCCGCCTCGCTCCAGGACCCGAAAGCCAATGCTCACAGAATTAAGCAAGCCCGCCTTCACATCGGCCAAGGCGTCATTGCTTGCCGGTCGATCAGGGAACACCGCGTTACCGATGAGCGCCATAGCGCCGTCGATGCGGGCCCGCCGTAAGTTCTCCACCCGCGCGACCGCCGTCTTTCTCGTATCGTGTTGCAAACACAAGATAGGATTTATCAGAAACTCAATTAGGTCGATCCCTGCCACGATTACCACTTCGGAATCACGATCCACCCGTTCATGCGAGGCGACAAACTCAATCCGTCGATTATCGAGACTCTTCACCTGCGCCGTTGCCCACTTCGTTGTGCTCATGATTCATCCTTTCAATTTGCCAATAATTTTCTGCCAGAAACTCGGTTCAGGTGGCTTCGGCTTCCTCGGTTTTTTCTTTGCCGGTAACTTGGTCATGTCGCCGCCTCATACTCCGCGTAGTCGCGCAACACGTCGTGCAAATCATCGATGGCTTCACCCTCACTCAAATACCCGCCGCCGCTCGCCATCGGCACACCGCCTTGATGAATGCTCCACGTCCATTGCCCGGCCTTCGTTTGCTTCACTGCGCCTTCAAGCGGATTGTCCATCGCGACCCTCCTTCGGTCACTCGCCTGGGAACCAAAATTTGCGTGTCCCGACTGCTTGAAGAATGTTTTGCGTATCCCGCGCACTCCGCAGCTCCATTGCATCAGGATCGTCGGTCGGATCCATGAAGACACCGACAGGCCGCCCGGCTTGCCGATGAGCTGAGACCAGTCCACCGGCGGCGCTATTCGCATGGTCGTCGTGCTCGCCGTTGACGTGGTCGATCTTTTCACCTTTGCGAATCAGACCGATGAGTTGGGGAAACAGTTTGGGATGGTCAAGCAGTTCGACCTGGCCGCTATTCGCGAGCGGTTCCAACGCCGCATAGAGCTGGCTACGATTGTGCTCGGCAGGCCGGTACGTGATGCCGTGCTTCAAGAAGGCTTGCACCGGCCACTGCGCCGCATACCGATCCCCTGTGATCGTTGCACAGCCATATTCCTTCAGCACGTCGGCAAACTTCTTGACCGTTTCCTCTGGCGAGAACGTGCCATTGACGCGTTGGCCCTGGTCAATCAGGAGATCCAGAATCGCCACGCCTTCATAGCCATGCGCAATCGCCATGGTCGCATCGTCGGCCCCGCCGCCAGACAAGTCGCAAAACGCGCGATACGTCACACCGGCTTGAGGTGGAATGATTGTCCGGCCTACAACAACCGCCTCCTCCACTTTCCCTGCGTCGAAGGCTGCGCCGTCCGGTTGGCCAGGGAGGTTCAGGCACAGCCGCCGGAAGATCCAGGACGGGAGCGACCGCTGCGCATCGAGAATATCCTCTAGCGTCGGGCCGAGTGGACCGTTCAAGGAGGGGTTGGCTTCTTCAATCGTGCCGCTGTACCAGGAGACGTAGAGGCGAGGGTCAGTACTCTTCTCATGCTGCCGCAACATGTCATTGATCGGCACACCAGCAGCACGGGACAGGCTGGCGTAGCTGGCAAACCATTGCTGCGCATCCGGTCGTGTCCGGTCGATTTCCAAGGCTTCCAAAACCTTGTAGTCGCGTTGCGTATGCAGCTCATCGACGACCAGGAAGGCGTACGTCTTTCCGTGCAGTCCATCGGCATCACCAGCCGCGAGGATTTCCAGGAAGCCTTCACCATCTTTTCGCTCAATGACATTCGACCTGATCGTCAATTCAGCATCGAGCAGCGGATTGCGCCGAATGATGAGCTTGCAGAGGTCCAAGTCGTCGTTGGCCTGGCCCAAGTCGCTGGCCACGAAATATACTTGGTTGCCTCGGCCACCTAGAGACTTCCAGATCAGGCACCGATAGAGCGCAGCCAACACGGCGTCGGTCGTCTTGGAATTCTTTTTCGCCCGCCCTGTGAGGGTGCGCCGGTATCGAGGCGACCCATCGGGCCGGAATGAATAGAGGGCCGTGCGATGGATCTCCTGCCGGTACGGTTCCATCACGTCGAGCAATGGGCGCCCGTCGATCCACTGCAACAAGCTGTAGAATTCCAACGGGTCAACTTGCTGCACGGGTCACCTCAATGATGGTCTCCGTCGGTAGCGATCCCTCAGCGCCATTCAGGCCAGGCTGAGCGATCTCCTGCGTGGATGGGGGAAGGCTAGGGGCACCTGATGATTGCTGCCGTAAGCGATCTAGGGGCGTAATCTGACGCGCCTTCCGTTCCAGTCCGATCCGACTGAGGAGCGACGTGTAGGAACCCAGCGACGATAGCCACTTAGATTCATCGACCGCCTGGCCTAGCAGCATCCGGCGTTCTTGGTCTTCAATCCAACCTTCCAGAAAGACGAAGCGCCACAAGAGCGACTGCTTCTGGTAGGACAGTTCGCTGACACCTCCAAGGTCCGAGGCCAGCTGACGCCAACGCGCCTTAGCCTCACGGACAGGCTTGAAGCGTCCGTCCATGTCATCCAGCACGTTTCGCCGATAGCCGCGTGCGAGATTTACCTGCTTAGTAGACCGTTGCCCTGGTAGTCCGCTCATACCGCTAGCCCATCCTTTGTATAAAATCCGGTAAACCGGTTCTGACTGTATTGCCTAACCAATTGATTGCCTTAGACTTTCTAAATTTTAGTTTAACCAGCCCTGCAATACTTAAAGTATTACATTACCGATGGCTTTCCCCGTCATAGCCGCAGTCCCGCGTGGTCCAGGCTGCGATCACCTCCCCAGCGGCGTTCGTCTTTCCCACGCTCAAGACTCGTGACAGCGGCAGGAGTTGCCCGTCGGTCAAGTGAATTGTCCAGGCCGTCCCATTCCATTGGCATTCTTGAACGGTCCCATGGTCTCGCTCGTCGCAGCCGCCCCGTAACCGGTATGTCTCGTCGCGATAGGCCACGAGCCAGCCAGGTTGGAGGGGGGCAATGGGAGAAGCGCCCTCCTCATCTCTAAGAGGGCGATCTACGGCCATCACTTTGCCCACAGCCTGCTTGAGCAACTTTTTTCCGTCCTCGTCGGGAAATTCTTTCGGCGCTCCAGGCTGAAGGCGAATCTCCATGCCACCCCTGAACTGCACCCGAAGAGGCTTCGTGGATTCAATCCACATAAATAACCTCCTCCCCCGTAATTTTTGTAACTGATGTAACCGATGCTATGTCAGGGAGACCTATAGGTGGAGAAGAAGATTCCGGTTGGAGGTACCGTGTCCACGCATCGTGAAGATCGGCGCGGGTGTACCCCTTGAAAACGGAGGTCTCGATTCGGATGGGTTTAGGCGTGATGTCGTAGGGGCGAAGTAGTTTAGCGAGCCGTCGCCCGTCTAAGGGTTTTCCCTTGAGATCCCCCCAAGGAGAATCCTCAACATCGATCAGGCCCGCCAACAAGTCATTAGTCGAGGCACATTCTCGATCCCCAAACACCGTCCGCAGGTCCTTCAATAGGCGGACACCTAGGCTAGGTGGGGCTCCCATGGCATCGGTTACAAGAGTTACAGCGGATACACGAGCCCGATCCGGCCAGATTCCTCCTACCTCATCGGCGATGGACAACAGGCTTTCCCACACGTCGGCATTTCGGTCGGTGATCCCCTCCGGCATCGCGGGGCACAAATTCAAGGCAGCTTCATGCTCGGCAGCCCAACTCGCCAAGCGGTCTCGCAAGCGGTAGCCCTCTGGTGAATGTATTCGTCGGCGGTACGGTTCAACGTGTTCCCCTGGTGCCCGCCGACGCATCCTGATGATGATGGAGCGCGTTAAGATCGTATCGGGCAGATTGCCGAGTCCTGCCATCGCCACGGCGCTGAAGGCGGGAAGCTCCTCCGTCAGAATCTCCTTTCCCTTAATCACGCACCGGCCCGCCATCGCCCCACGTCGATGACCGGCGTTGATAACACCTCGAATTTCTTCATGCTCGCGTGCACGCGGGCCGAACACCGTATCGATTTCATCAAACAAGATGGTCGGTCTTCCTGCCGGATCAGAAATCTTCCGAAAGAGATAGGCGGGCGTGGCGTTGATGGCTTCGACAGGACGAGGGACGAGCGTCTCGGTAATTTCTAGCGCCCGCGTTTTCCCCGACCCTGGCTCCGGCGAAAGGAACGCCAGGCGCGGCGTACTCTCCGACGCGTCCATCAAATGCGTGTGCACGATCCACAGGGCGTGCGCCACGTGAGCAGCCTCCGAAGGGTACGAGACAAATTTCCCGAGGTACGCGTAGACCTCGTCAAAAATGTGCCGGCCAGAGGGCATGGCCGCATGAATACGGAGACGCACCACATCGAGACCGCTGGCCTGCGCCACGTCATTGAAATCGGTTCCCGCTTCGTCCGGCAGCACTACCCTGCCGCCGATTGCCTCCGCCGCTTCTTGTGCCTTCGCCTGGCCGATTCCAGACACGTCATTGTCACCCGCCACAATCACCGCAGCGCGTGGATACTGGGCTCGCAGAGCCCGTGCGACCGAGAGAAGATTTCCAGCCGAGAACGCCATCACCGTGGGCAGGTCCGATGCCTCATGAATCGAGGCGCATGTGGCAGCCCCTTCACCGATGACCATTGCGCCCTCAATGGAGCCGAGCACATGGGACCCGCCGTGGACCTGGCCACCAGGAAGAAATCGTTTTCCCCCATCCGGCGCGATAAATTGCAAGCTGGAGAGCGTACCGCCGATCATCACCGGCACGATCAGCCGATTCTCACCATCGACCCGTAGGCCGTGCGACTGAATCCGCTTCCGCTGCAAATAGGGATGGCTTACCGGTGCCGGAGCCGCCTGGTTCCAAAGAGCCTGGGCACGCAGCGCCGCTTCCGCATGCCGTCGCCACTCTTCCTCTTCACGGGTCCGTCGAAGGTCCAAAAGCTGCCGAGCATGGTTGGCCTGGTCAGCTGCCGTTGCCTCGGGGCCAGGCCCTGCCGACCATGTTTCATTGACATCAGAACGCCAACAGCCAAATGCGCCTGCCGGAATTCCATCGGTGTGCAGGATGTACCATCCCGCGTCGTCGTCAGGATCTCCGTTGCTTGAAAAGCGATGGAGTCGGCCATCCGCTATGATGCGTTCTGGCGGCGTGAGGCCTGCTTGCTCGATAGTCCGGAGAAACGCGTCCTGAGAATCTAAAATGCGCGTCATGCGGTAGCCTCCTGATCGTGATCGTTCTCGGTGCGCTGCTCCTCCGCTTCGGCCTCGCACAGATAGTCCGCTACCGCTCGCGCCGCCAACATCTTGATGAGGCCAACATGCGCATTCGTGAGGCCGGTCGAGGCGCGCGTCAGCCCAAAGCCCGACCTGATTTGTTCAGCGGCCATTGGCAAGGGCCTCCTGCCGAATCGCGTCAAGAATTCGCCGCACAATCTCGGGCGTGAGCGGATCGTGACCACGCATCAGACGAGACAGCTGGATCGGGTTGACGCGGGCTCGCCCTCCAAGTACGTAGGCCGGGACTCCGCTCCGTGCGACGAGGGCTCGAAGATCTTCAGGTGTGATGTTTCGCGCAGGTTTCATGCGCTTGATTAAAGCTTAAAACCTTAATCGCGACTAGGGACAACCTACGAGGCTGGAAGTGGCCGCTTAAAGTAGACCTGGTCTAACTACCTAGCGATGAGATTTGGGGCGTGCGGCAGGAAGATGCAGACGCTGCGCGGTGTTGCGAATGGCCCGTTGGACCAACGCGCGGCCCGTGTAGTGCCCTTCGGTGGCAGCGGGACTCGTGAGGGCTTTGTACTCTCGCGCCAAGCCATGAATGGATTGCCCCTCGACGACATGACAATACATCCAGGCGGCATTGCGAAGCACGCTAGGGACCTTTTCCTTTGGAGCGCGCCCTCCTGTGCGCAAAGCCGCGTGTAGCAAGGCTTTGTGGTGCCGACGGATAATGGCCTTTTGCTCTCGGAGTGTCGCGCCGGCAGGGAATTCTGGGATTGTCGGAAGACGTTCTGCCCAACTCGCGCGGGAGTGCCGCCCCAGCGCCTGCCCGCGAGCCATTGCGAATAACTGGCTGACGAAAAGCTGAATCAGCTCTTGAGTCATCCAAGGGACAGACTGACCGAAGAGCCCGCGCACGTATGTGTCCAAGGTCGAGCCAATCACCTGTTTGTTTTTTGCATGGGCAAAAATGAGAACAAAGAGTTGTTGTTCGGCAGCTTTCAAAACGGAGAGGGAGGCCTTTCGATTGACCGCGCGGCGAAGGTGCCGTACCGGGGCATCCAACTTACGGGATTTCTGTAACGCGGTAAACACTTCCTGAGTTTTGGAACACCCCCACACAAGACCGACCACCATCCCGCGCTGAAGACGATAGCGTTCGGCCTCCCCAGAGTCGCGAGCTTCAAAGGCCCAAGATGCAGTAGAAAGGATGGCCATGTCCGTCACCTCCCAATGACGCCTCCCGAAGAAACGGGCCGCAGCCGGTGAGAGATACCGGCGTTCAGGAGCTACCCTAGCGGCCCAAAGTAATTATAGAACGGTCGCTCTGAACGTGTAAAACACTGGCCAGGCAAGGCTCCTGAACTCAGGAAAGGGCTACTTAACTCTGTGGCTTTAGTCTGACGCCCCTCCTAATCGGCCCGTGCGCCTCCTTCGGCATCCACCTAGAATGGCCTTATTGAACAGACCTATTTCTTGGCGTTCACGCGCTTGGAATCAGCCCTTGTAACTCTCAGAGGGACACGGATTGTCGGGCTAAAATAATATTTCTTCCGGGACACCGCCACCAATCCTTCCCTTCGACTCATCAAGAATCCCCGATAATTCTGTAGACTCTGACTTTGCGCGAGATCGCCCTATTGGCTTGCCTTCCGACCGAAACCGAGCGAATACGACCGGGCTCGACCGTTCCGCCGCCGTACCCGGCACCCCGGGATCGATTGGAAAACTACTGACTACTCTGCGTGCGCTTCAAATAGACGACCGCTGCTCCGTCCCAGGGAGGCTTGAAAAAGCACTGCGTTTCGCCCGAAACCGCAGCGGCATTTGTCGTCGTGCCATCAGCCGGATTGAAAAACTGCACGCTGTATTGGCCTGTCCATGAAGAGAGATCAATATATGTTCTCCCCGCACTCGGTACATACATCAAGAACTCGGAGCCGTCGGGATTGTAGAGGCAATAGCCGGACTCGCAGATCGACGTGCCGGTTTCCGCAACCATGCCCAGAAGATTGGCAATGCGCGTGTTGGCCCAGTCCAGCGTTTGCGCTTGTGCAGCGCGCACGGCGGCCATCACGGGAGCTGATTCACGCTCATTGAGATAACTGAAATAGACCGCGCGCATAAAGTTGCGCCAGGGCACATCGGCCCCGATCGTGCCGCACGTCAGTACGGCGTGATCCGTGTCGTACCAGGCAATCGCCTTGCGGCCATCATTCGCAGGCGGATTGGCATCGTAGTTAGTGCCATCACTGGTGCAAGTCGGCATCACAATATCAGGCCGTGGATTGTTGAACAGATAATCATTATTGGTTCGGCGTCCGAAATCGTACGCACTCTGCATCACCAGATGCCGCACACTGCCCTTTTGCCGCTCACATTCACGGATCTGGTCCATCACATGACTCTGCCAGTCCTCGGAGCCGCGCCCCTGCACCTCATTCGTCACCTCAAACATCACACCCCCGATGTCCTTGAAGGTGTCCACGAATTTGCAAATGTACTCGTCTTGAAAAGCCGTGATCCTCAGATTGACCAATGTCATGGTCTCCTCCACTTTGCCATCCCCATTCCTATCCGCATCGATTCCATTGCCATTATTGGCCGCTTGATACGGATGGCCAATGGAATAGTTGTCGTATTCCAGGTGACCGCTCGAAAACAGCATGACCGAGGGATAGACCCCTGCGGCCAACGCCTCTTGAACTCGGCTCCGCATGCGGTCGAAGTAGTCCTGACTGAATCGACTCAAGTCATAGACACCGACTGCGACGGAACCGCCCGTGGTTCTGTCGATCCGCGAGCCAATCAGAAGATACGGCAACTGATCGATCGGGACGCGAAGGTAGGTCCCGTCTTTGAAGTGAGCCGCCGACGACCAGGCCCGCTGCTCCAATTGCCACAGGCGCATGTGGTTCAGCCGAGCCGCCCTCACAGAGGCCAGCGCTGCCGTGAAGTCGGTTGTGACCGGCGCCGCACGCTGAATGTCTTGCAGCCCTCGAAATGTCGCATTGAATTGAAGGCTCCCTTCAGGCCCTCCCCCAATACTGGAAAAGTAGACGGCCTTCCCCGTGGTACTGTTCACAATCCACCGTGGATTGGTCGTGGAGACCGAGAGACTTGCCTGTGCAGGCATGGCCGAGAGCAGCAGACAAACCAATACTCCAACTCTGATTATCATGGCTTTTTTAACTCCGTGGCGAACGCATCATTTACGTGCACCTGGATCGGAAACCGATATGGAGGGCACTCACCTTCCTGTACTCACCCCAACTCCCTCTAAGCTGCACGCACTCGCGCGCCGGCAATCTCGCCTCCCAACAACCGATCTCGAAGATTTGGACATTGACGACACCTCTGCCAGCACTGCTAGAGTTGCTCAACGCCCTACCATCTCAATCCGTTTGTCACATCCAACAGCTTATCCTCACGCATACGGGAAAGCCTACTTCAATGTCGCCCTCTGCTCTCCGCCTTTACCATGAGATTCAGCGTCCTAATATGCTACAGGGTTCACCTTGCACATTTCACACGGACAACTGAGCTAGGCTCGAAAAAGTGGACGCCTTCAACCTATGATCTGAGGTCTGGAGGTGTGGGATGGAACGGTTACCGCGACCGAAGTATACGAAGGAGTTCCGGGAGCAAGCCGTGCGGCTGGCGCGAGAGCAGGAGTTGACC